>DROB01000416.1 GCA_011321985.1 Gammaproteobacteria bacterium
ACAGATACCATCAGTCTTTCTCAGAATGCAGTATCGTTAGGTAAGTTGAATAACAACATCGATTCAACACCGGTAGTTGACACACAACGCGTCGAACAGGTAAAGCAGGCTATCGCTAATGGGACATTTGAAGTCGATGCAGCAAAAGTTGCAGATAAGATGATGCAGTTTGAAAGTATTCTGACATCGAAAGAATAGATGCAGTGACAGGGTTATGCAAAAATCGTATCGACGTGCGGTGATGAGGGGTAGAGGATGAGTTTGGAAAACAGTCAGCAGCAGACGGCTAGACAGATCCTTCAGTCAGAGATCGACTGTGCACATTCACTTCTGCAGTCTCTGGATCAGGAATATGAAGCACTAGCTGAACATCGTGCAGAAACTCTGGAAGAGATCGTACGCAATAAACAGGAAAAAATACGACAACTCGAGCATACCTCACGGCAACGAGAAAGATTGCTGGCAACGGTAGAGAACATAACGGTGTGTGAGCAACACGAAAACAATAAACATTATCAGTTTAATGGTAATAAACAACTCAATGATTTATGGGACGAACTGGTCGATATAGCTGAAAGATGCCGCCATAAAAACAGGGTCAATGGTAGTATCGTTGATCTGATATCAAGGCAATCTCGCCATGCACTGGATATCCTGCAGGGCATCGTACCAGGTGGTGGGACTGATTCTGAAGTATATGATCAATCGGGGCGTACTCAGGCACTTTCCAGTAAACGTTCACTGGTACATGTCTGAGGAATACGAATCGCAGTACCCCGTTGTAACATGACTGAAGAATCTCTTAATAGAGGTCCCTCATGAAGAAAAGCTATCAGTTTCGAGAATAATAACTTCAATCCGAACATACAGACTCTAGCTGTATTATTCAAAACCTCTTTTATCAAAAGGCCGTTACCGGCCATTAGCAGATATAAAGAAAAAAGCCTGTTTACCACGAAGGACATTTGTCGCTTCGCCCGGGCACGTCCTTTGCGGCAAAATTTCTTTTAATTTTTGAAGATCGGCTTTGCGTCAAAAGCAGCCATTTTATTTCGTATAATCACCATCACCCCATGTTTTAACTAGTACATCTAAAAACTCTGGATAAACCATGAATCTATTCAAGAAATCCCTCTTTCTGTCGATAGAGTAGATATATGTAATATTTATCTGGAGATAACGATGTCCAATATACTCGATGGAATTAACCGACGTACTCAGCTCGTCGGGAAAAATCGTCTGGAATTGCTCATGTTTCGCCTGGAAGACGGCGAGCTGTATGGTATCAACGTATTTAAAGTACGTGAGGTTATCAATTGCCCGCAACTGACGACGGTACATTCTGCAAACCCTGTTGTCAGAGGCGTTACCAATGTTCGCGACAGGACTATCTCTGTTATCGATCTTGGCCTGGCCATCAAAGGGCCTGCTATCTTGAATGATGATAGTTATGTCATCATCACCGAGTTCAATCGCAGCATCCAGGGATTTATGGTACATACTGTAGAGCGTATCGTTAATCTAAAATGGGAGGATATACGCCTTCCACCCGAAGGGGCTGATACGGATAGTTATATCAATGCTGTCACCAGTGTCGATGGTGAGCTGGTACAGCTGATCGATGTTGAACATGTATTAACAGAAGTCGTAGGTTCTCCTGCATCTGTATCCAGTGCTATTACCGATAATCTATCCATCGATGATGGGAAGCATCGTCATGTATTGGTGGTTGATGACTCAAGGATTGCACGCAGCCAGATAGAAAAAACATTAAAACAGATCGGTGTTCGTTGTACCGCATTGAATGATGGGAAGTCAGCACTGGCTCAGCTAAAAGCATGGGCTCAGGAAGACATGCCCGTTACGGAACGGATCACAATGGTTATATCCGATATCGAAATGCCTGAGATGGATGGTTATACCTTAACCTCCGAGATCAGACGAGATCCCCGCCTGAAAGATCTCTATGTCCTGCTGCATTCATCACTGAGTGGTGTCTTTAATGAGAGCATGGTGAAAAAAGTGGGTGCTAACCGATTTATTCCAAAGTTTAATACCGATGAATTAGTGCAGGCAATACTTCCTGTTTTATATGGAGACGGTGACTCGTCGCCTTCCAGAGCAGCATGACCTGAAATATATCTTGCATGTTCTTAATACTCTGAGATTCTTCCTGGATCTGTGGAGTAGTGACAGTTCTTTGCCGTAGAGTGGAAATAATTTGCCGCTTTTCAGCATTTTTCTGTCGCAGATGCTCCTGTCTGACATCAATATTTTCTTTCTGACCTTTTTTTTCATTTCTTAAACGCCTGTCTGTCACGGCTCGTGGCG
>DROB01000417.1 GCA_011321985.1 Gammaproteobacteria bacterium
CCCCGCCTGCAACAACCAATAAAAAAGCCTCGGTATCGAGGCTTTTTTATTGGCAGACCAACCTGAATATTCGAACTAGAGCTGCTTGATTCCCGCGATTAGTTCTGCTACTGCTTTCTGACCATCACCATATAACATCTGCGTATTATCGGCATAGAACAGGTGATTTTCGATGCCGGAGAAACCGGATCCTTTACCACGTTTGATGACGATGACATTCTGTGCTTTATCAGCATCCAGAATGGGCATGCCATATATCGGGCTGTCAGGATTTGAACGCGCTACCGGATTAACCACATCATTCGCGCCGATAACCAGTGCCACATCCGCTGTCGGGAACTCGGGATTAATCTCCTCCAGATCGAGGATATTATCGTAATCCACTCCGGCTTCAGCCAGCAATACATTCATATGTCCCGGCATGCGCCCGGCCACTGGATGGATCGCATATTTAACATCGATACCACGTGCCTCGAGCAGATCACCCATCTCTTTCAGTTTATGCTGTGCCTGCGCTACCGCCATACCATAACCCGGCACGATGATAACTTTCTGACCATATGCCATCATGATCGCAGCATCATTTGCCTGGATCTCTTTCATACTGCCTTCGATATCTTCCTCTGCAGCGGCACCACTGTCGCTACCAAAACTACTGAATAGTACATTGGATATCGGACGGTTCATGGCTTTGGCCATCAATTGAGTCAGCAACGTACCGGATGAACCCACTACCGTGCCAGCGATGATCATGGCTGCGTTATTCAGTACGAAACCTTCAAATGCGACGGCGAGGCCGGTCAGGGCATTGAACAATGAGATAACCACTGGCATATCGGCACCACCGATAGGCAGGGTCAGCATCACACCCAAAATGATAGCCAGGACAAAGAATATGATAACGTGATCAAAACTGACCGGACTACTGGTGGCGACCAGATAACCAAACACGCAGACTGCGATGAACAGACCGATATTGATCACCTGATGGAGTGGTAGACGCAGGGTCTTTTTCATCAGTCCCTGCAGCTTGGCAAAGGCGACCGCAGAACCGGAGAACGAGACCGCACCGATGACCGCACCGAGAACTGCCAGTATCTGTATCGTCAGGCCATGCCCCATTCCACCGGCTTCACCACCGGATAATTTGACGAGTTCAACTGCCGCGATAGCAGCGGCTGCGCCACCACCCATGCCGTTATACATAGCAATCATCTGTGGCATATCGGTCATCGCAACACGTTTGGCTGAGACGTAGGCTACGGCTGAACCCGCTATGATCGCTACCAGCATCAGCTGCAGGTTGATACTGCCGATATCGAGCGCAATCTGGGGCGCACCGAAGGTGGCCAGAGAAGCCACGACCATCGCGACACCTGCCCAGACGATACCACGATGCGCAGTAACCGGGGAAGACATCTGCTTCAGACCGATGATGAATACCGCAGCAGTAATAAAATAAACTGTATCAATAATTAAGCTCATGATTAGTTCGCTCCCTGCTGCTTGTTCGCCGTCTGGAACATTTCCAGCATGCGAATCGTTGCCACAAAACCACCTACCGCATTACCGGCTGCCATAGCGACAGCGACAAATCCGATACTCAGCTCCAGCGTACCTTCAGCCTCGCCCATGACTATCATGGCACCGACCAGCACGATACCGTGGACGAAGTTTGAGCCGGACATCAACGGCGTATGTAAGATTACCGGTACACGACTGATCACTTCGTAACCGGTAAAGGCGGATAACATAAATATGTATAACGCGGGTAAACCTTCAATCATAATTTAAACCTTATTTTTTGTTTCGCTGTAATCGCGCTTTAATCGGATAGTGCTCTACTTCAGCACCCTCATTCCAGCGTTGCTCGAGCAGCAACAGACTCACTACTTATCTTTGTATTGCTCATGCACTATCTTGCCATCACGGGTCAACACACAACCACCGATAACATCATCTTCAAAGTCCAGCTCCAGATTTCCATCTTCCGAGATAAACGGTGAGACCAGATTAAATAAATTTTTGGAATACATCTCACTGGCGTGGATCGGCAGTTCACCTGCCACGTTCAGTGGTCCATGGATCGTCACACGATCTTTATACTCGAATGTTTCACCCGGTCTGGTCAGCTCGCAGTTACCGCCACCTTCTGATGCCAGATCCACGATCACCGAACCGGTTTTCATATCTTCGACCATCGCCTCTGAAATAATCTTCGGTGAGGGCCGACCTGGAATCGCTGCAGTGCTGACGATGACATCTGCCATCGCGATATGTTTAGCCAGTACATCTTGCTGCTGCTGTTTTTCTTCGTCAGTCAATTCACGCGCGTAACCACCTTCTCCATCAGCACTCACACCCGTATCAATAAATTTTCCGCCCAGCGATTCGACCTGCTCGCGTGTCGCTGAACGTACATCGTATGCCTCGACGATGGCACCGAGACGTTTCGCCGTAGCGATAGCCTGTAGCCCGGCAACACCTACGCCGATGATAAGAACCTTGGCAGGACGGATAGTACCCGCAGCAGTAGTCAACATAGGGAAAAATACCGGTGCTAACCGCGCGCCCATCAATATACCCATATAACCGGCGATCGAAGCCTGTGAAGACAATGCATCCATCGACTGTGCACGGGTGATACGTGGTACCAGCTCCATGGCGAGTGAAGTGATGTTTTTATCGCACATCAGCTTCATCATCTCAGGATTCTTGTTCGGTATCATGAAGCCGACCACGGTGCAGCCGTCTCTCATCTGGTTTAATTCATCGAGCGTCGGTGGCATGACCTTAAAGATAAGATCAGCATCTTTATACAGGGCTGTCGCATCAGCTACTTTTTCTACATCGACGAAATCATCATCTTTAAAATAGGCGGAAAGTGCAGCACCTTGCTGCAGGGAGATTTTTACGCCTGTAGCGGTAAGTTTTTTAGCGACACCAGGCTCTAACGCGATGCGTCTTTCACCCGGGGCTATTTCGTTTGGTACGACCAACTTTGTTGGCATAGGAACTCCTGGAATTGTGCGTAAAAAAAACGAGCGGCATATTACTATATTCTTATAGTGACCACTAATTATTCTGATAAGGCTCTGGGTATATCGAACGCTTAAAAACTATCACGCTAGTCCTGTGAAAAGAGTTCCATATGTTTTAAGCGATGTAAAACCACCCGGCCAGCCTTAGACCACAGTATAGACGAATTCTGATAAAGTACAGACTTGAGCTAAAAAGCCAAATCTGTCAGTCTTCGCGCACAAACCACTACATATTTTGAGATAACGGTGTCAGAGAAAGTCAACCATAAACATGGCGCTCAGGAAAAACTGGGTATATTACTGGTTAACCTGGGATCCCCCGATACCCCGACCCCCTCTGCCGTCAGGAAGTATCTGGCGCAATTTCTGGCTGATCCCCGTGTCATCGAAGCCAACCGTTTCATCTGGTGGTTCGCCCTGCATGGCGTTATCCTGCGTATCCGCCCCTCACGCGCAGCAAAAGCCTACCGTAAGATCTGGACCGAAAACGGCTCGCCACTGGTTCACATCTCAAAGTTACAGACCCTGTCGATACAAAAAAAACTGGAAGATCGCTTCCGTGGCCATGTTATCGCTGACCTGGCGATGACTTACGGCAACCCTTCGATCGAGAGTGGCCTCGAAGCCCTGCGCCGTGCGGGTGCTCGCCGCCTGTTGATCCTGCCGATGTATCCGCAGTATTCTGCCACCACGACCGCGGCGGTGTTCGATGAGGTTACCCGTGTCTTGCAGGGATGGCGCTGGTTGCCTGACCTGCGCATGATCAATCATTATCATGACCACCCTGAATATATTGACGCACTGTGCAACAGCATCAATAAACAATGGGAGAGCGCACCGCGCGGCGAACTATTGCTGTTCTCTTTTCATGGCATCCCGCAACGATACATCGACAATGGCGACCCGTATTTTTGCCATTGCCTGAAAACAGCACGGCTGGTGGCAGAAAAACTAAATCTGGAAGAGGATAAATGGAAGGTCGTGTTCCAGTCACGTTTTGGCCGCGAACCCTGGCTGGAACCTTATTGCAGCGTCACCTTACAGGAACTTCCCGCTGACGGTATCAAAAGTGTCGACATACTCTGCCCTGGTTTTGCCGCGGACTGCCTCGAAACACTGGAAGAGATTCAGATGGAAAATAAAGAGCTGTTTTTACAGGCGGGTGGCAAGGCTTTTAATTACATCCCCTGTTTGAATGATAGCAGTGACCATATCCATGCCATATGTGAAATCCTCACCGCCCATATGTTTGGCTGGCCGGAGACCATGCCTGGCTGGGACGCGGGTAAGCTGGCCGTCGAAGCCAACAAATCCCGACAGCGCGCGATCGATATGGGAGCAAAGAAATGATATCGGATTTTGTCCACTCCAGATAAAAAGCCCGTCGTCGGTGTCAGCCGGTGCCTGCTGGGCGATGCCGTACGTTATGATGGTCGCTCGAAAGCGAACCCCATCATTCTGGAAAAACTAAGCCCGCTATTCGAACTCGTTCCTGTCTGTCCCGAAGTCGAAGCAGGACTTTCCACTCCACGCCCCCCCGTACAGCTCACCGGCAGCATCGAAAATCCGAAACTGACAGGTCGAGATGACCCTCTGGTCGATATCACCGACATCATGCAGGATTACTGCGCCATCAGACCCGCGCAGTTGCATCACCTCTCGGGGTTTATCTTTAAAAGCCGTTCACCCAGCTGTGGCCTGAACAGTACACCGGTGTTTATCGATGGTCTCAGTGCCATCGAAACCAGCCGAGGCCTCTTTGCTAGACGGCTCTGCGAGATGTACCCGGACCTGATCGTAATCGAAGAGACAGATCTGTATGATGATGAATACCTGGATAAATTCACACGCCTGATAACAAAAAGGTGAGATAGATATGTATGTGGAGATATGAGAATACCGTCTGATCAGTCGGTTTTTTTCGACTTTTCAGGCTGGCTTACTAACGATTTGCCACAGTGCGGGCACTGACCCAGTGTTTGACTGTTAACTTTACGGAACATATTATCCAGCAGATGCAGAGCCTCATCAGGCTGTAATCCCAGCTGCTTACGCAGCTCTTCCAGTTCCCAGCGCTCCTGTTGATCAAACTTTCCATCCGATAAAGCATGTTTGATGAAAGTATTGTATTTCTGTTTACGCTGTTTCAGGTTTTGCGCAAAACCGTTCGCCAGTATCGCGGCAGGTAACGCAAACATACCGATACCGATCAGGCTGATCGCACCGCCAAAGATCTTCCCCATCGAGGTGATGGGTACCGCATCACCATAACCGACGGTAGACAGGGTGATGATGGCCCACCACATGGCACGAGGGATACTACCGAACGCTTCTGGCTGAACATCTCCTTCCAGCAGATGGATACCACTGGATGCGATCACCAGCATCACCAGCAGGACCATAAATACCGCGATCAGGGCATGAGATTCTTTTCTGATGACATCCAGCAGAGCGTTCAGCGCGGGGGAATAGCGGGTCAATTTGAACAGCCTGAGCAACCTCAATACCCGCAAAAAACGCAGATCGATAGTGAAGTACAGACCCAGGTAAAAAGGCAGTATAGCGACCATGTCAATGATCGCCAACGGTGTGAACATGTAGCGCAGTCGTCCCCATACCGGCGACTGGCTCCGGCTCTCTGGCATGTCGATACAACTCCATAAGCGAATGAAGTATTCGCCAGTAAACACCGCTACCGAAAACACCTCGAAGTACCAGAACTCCTCATAATAGATATCGAGCAGCATCTTTTCGGACTCCAGGATTACCGAGAGGACATTTAGGAGTATCATCACGATCAGGGCTATATTTACCCAGTGCCCGATACGGTTTTCAGCCGAACCTCGCTCCAGCAGCTGTGCCATTTTTTTACGTAGACTCATCTCCTGATTTATCTTTTGCACGACTCATTCACTCCCTTTCTTTTTAATACTGTCGACCGAAACAGAGATAACTTGATTTTCTGCATGGCTCTCATGGCCATTACCTTGCTCGCCAGCAACCATGCCTGCGTGATGAAAATAACGAAAACCATTAACCATGGCTGAAATGAAAGCACCCTTACCTTTCAGGTCATGCAGAAAAACCGTTATTATATGGAGCAGCGATGAGAAGATGATCAGACTGGCGAGTGCCCCATGAAGTTCGAACATTGGCAGCGTAAAAAAAGAGCCTGAAGTGTCATACAGCAAACCACTTATCACGCAGCCCGCCAAAACCAGGAACATCAACAGATAGAGGGGTAACCACAAGGGATTATGCGCATACCAGTTAGGCAGAGGATAGCGAGAAAAACTGATATAAAACTTTATCATCTGC
>DROB01000418.1 GCA_011321985.1 Gammaproteobacteria bacterium
GGTATTTCACCGGATTCTGATCGACACGACTCATGTCACGTTGTGTCGTACGCGTCTGCTGGAAGCGGATATTCGGATGAGTGATATCCGTGCGTGGGAATCCCGGGATTTCTGTTTTCGCCTGTGTCCGATTTTCAGGAATATTCTCGACCACACCGAAATCCAGTGCATTGCCCAGACAGGCCGATACACAGGCAGGTTTCAGACCGACTTCGAGGCGATCGACGCACATATTACATTTACTTACCTGGCCTTTTACCGGATCGAGCTGAGGCGCATTATAAGGGCATACCCATGTACAGTAACCGCATCCGAAACAGATATCCGGATCCTGTAACACTGCGCCGTACTCGGCGAATTTAGTATAAGCCCGTGTCGGACAACCTTTCAGACACACCGGATCATCACAGTGGTTACAGGCCATGGAAATATTGATACGTTGATATGCAGGATAAGTTCCCCCCTCGACGAACCCGACCGAGCGGAACGAGATATGTGCAGGGTTATCATTTTTTTCACTGCACGCCGCCTCGCAGGCATGACAGGCGATACAGTTATCTGCGTTAAAATAAAAACCATGCTGCTTGTAACGATTAGGATTATCACCTATCGCATCGTCGTCGTTGATATTTAGTGACTGCTCACGACGAAGATCTTTCTCTGCCACGGTGTCGATGGAATCACCGTATACGTTAAGCGTCTGGCAGCTCGGATCATCCAGCAATGCATAGTCAGGCTCATTTTCTCTTCTTTTAAACACGGTAATAATTTCCTAGAATGCTCGCATTTCCATGCTGAGTTTTGCTGCCGCCTGCTGATCGTCAAGCTTTTCGATACGCACTGCCGATTGCTTGTAAGCTGGCTGACGGGAATGCGGGTCGAGTAAACCCAGGGTCAGTCGATTGGCACAGTCGTGAAAATGAAAAGGCAGAAACACCATATTTTTTGGCACACGTTGTGTCGGTGTCGCCATGACCACTGCATCAGAGCGACGCGAGACCAGGCGCACATACTCACCACGTTGAATATCTAATTCTGCAGCAAGGTCTGGATTAATTTCTATGAAAGGTATCGGACTGTATTTATTATTATTACCGATCTTCCCGGTTTTACTACGGCCATGCCAATGTTCGATCAAGCGGCCGGTATTAAGCCAGATCGGGAATTTTTCATCCGGTACTTCATTATTATCGATAAAGGGAAGTGGGATAAGTTTCGCTTTACCATCAGCATAACGAAAAGTACCGGCCTCGGTATAGAGCCGTTTACCACCTTGTGGCGGGGGTTCATTACTACTACGCTGCTGCTCGGTGTACGGCCATTGTACACCGCGATTCTTTTCGATCAGATCATGACTCATGCCCGATATATCTGCCAGGCGGCCCTTCGAAATACTCGCCATCTCAAGAAAGATATCAGCCGCATGCTCAGGGAAAGAAACCTTCCCTCCTTTATTGAAGCGTTTCGCCATCTCGTTAAAAACCCACAGGTCCGGTTTCGCTTCACCCGGTGGTTTCACTATCGGTTTAACCAGGTTGATGCGACGTTCGGTATTGGTCATCACCCCTTCTTTTTCGGCCCAGGTGCCTGCGGGCAGATAAACATGGGCATACTGTGCGCTCTCGGTATCTTCGTAGCAATCCTGCACCACACAGAATTCGAGTTTCTGCATGGCGCGTCGAACACGCTCTGAATTAGGCAACGAGCTCAGCGGATTAGTCGCGACCAACCACAGCCCCTTGATATGTCCGGCTTCGATAGCATGGTATATATCGGTCTGAAACATACCGCGTTTCTCAGGCAGGAAGCCTTCATCGATATTCCAGAATTCGGCCATCTCTTTTCGGTCCTGCGCATTTTCCAGCTGACGGTAGTTTGGCAGACCCGAACAGGAAGACCATTCCCGGGTACCCATGGCGTTGCATTGCCCGGTTATAGAGAGTGAAGTACCGCCCGGTTTGCCGATATTACCGGTGACCAGAGAAAGATTATTGATGCCGACAACACCATCGGAACCATGTGTTGACTGGTTGATACCCATGGTCCAGATAGACATGGCAGCACCGGCATTGGCATATAGCCGTGCCACACTGCGGATAGTATCTTCATCGATACCGCATATCTTTGCTGCCGTCGTCGGATCGTATTTAGCCACTTCTTCACGCAGTGCATCGATTCCATTGGTATTGGCTTCGATGTAGGCAGTATCTTCGAGATTTTCATCGAATATAACGTGCAGCAATGCATTCTGCAGTACCACATCTGTGCCCGGAGTGACAGGCAGATGGATATCGGCAAACTGCGCCAGCATGGTGACACGTGGATCGACAACGACCAGTGGAAACCGCCGTTTTTCCTGTGCTTCTTTCATACGCCAGTAGATGATGGGATGCTGTTCAGGAAGGTTAGAACCCCAGGCGATCAGACAGTCGGTATTCTCAAAATCGTCATAGCAGCCAGGTGGGCCATCCGAGCCAAACGAACGCTTATAACCCGATACGGCAGATGCCATACACAGGGTGGTATTCCCGTCATAATTATTGGTACCGATCAGGCCACGGGTCAGCTTGCCCAGAGTGTAGAACTCTTCGGTCAGCATCTGACCGGTCGAGATGATGGCGAATGAATCACGTCCGTATTTTTCCTGGATACGCCGGATCTCATCGTGCGTGGTATCCAGAGTCGTGTCCCAATCTGAATCCTGCCAGTCCTCATGCCAGTGGTCACGCTTCTTTGGCACAGTGCCTCGTCCTGCAGAATCAAACAGCTCGTGCTCATAGATGCCTTTCAGACATAACTTGCCGCGATTGACATCGGCATCAGCAACACCGCGTGACGAAACCGGCTTGCCCTGCTGATCCAGACCGACTTCGATGGAACAGCCCGTCGAACAATAACCACAGGTGGCATATTTCCATTCGACGATGCCTTTATCGGCGATCTTTATCGGTTTTTTTTGTCTACGACCAAATAACATGTTTTTATCTCAGCACAGAGGCACCCTGTTCACAGAAATATTATTCTGTGAACTACTGCTCCCTGTGGTTAATAACTTTTTAAAACCGGGTTGCCAGCGTGCTCTGGTAGATCGCTTTGTGTACATCGCCCATACTCACCATACCGACCAGTTTGTCACCGTCGGCCACAGGGATACGACGAAACTTTCTACCGACCATCACCGATGCTGCCTGCAGGATATGCATATCGGGTTTTACAGAAATGACGACGGGTGTCATGACATCCTTGACGGTGATACTGACCACATCACTGTACTGCTGCATCTGCGCGTCATAATCCACTGCTGACATACCACTCATCAAATCTTCCAGCTTTGGAAACATCTTGCCCAGGATATCGCTCTCCGACACGGTACCGACCAGCTTACCCCCGTCGACGACAGGTATCCCGCTGAATCGATATATGCACATCAATGAAACCACCTCACCCAGTTTTTTCTCTGAAGTAACTGTGCGTACATTCGTTGTCATAATATCTTCTACATTCATTGTATTACCCTCGTTAGTGGTTGTAGTACCATTTATATCATAAAGGAGTATCTATCCGCGAAACACACAGGACAAAAAAATCTCAAAACGTAAAAAGCTTACGCTGCTACCGCCATTTCAAAATCAATGAATACCCGACCGTCCTCGACTTTTACCGGAAAGACATTGGTGCAACCTTGATCAGGCCCTAGTGCTTCACCGCTGGCAAGATCGATTTTCCAGTTGTGTAACGGACACGTTACCGAGGTGCCGTGTACGATACCCTGTGATAATGGCCCCTGCTTGTGTGGACACTCATCTTTCATCGCAAACACTTCGTCACTCGCGGTCCTGAAGACCGCAATATTCATGGTGTCTGTTTTAATCACACGCGAACCTAATGGTGGGATATCTTCCAGCGCGACTATTTCTGACCAGTTGTTTATAACTTCGCTCATAATTATTCATCCTGCCCGTTATCCGGCAATTTTTAATTGTGTAAATTCATGTGAAGCCTGACCTTCTGCACGCGCTTTCCACGGATCGACCTGTGCAACTTTCTGGCTTATTTTAAAACGTTCCGCCAGGGCTTTACGTTCTTTTTCATCGTCGAGGATACATTTTTTGATATAGGTCAAACCCACTCGCTCGACCCACGGTGCAGTACGCTCCAGATAGTGAGCTTCTTCGCGGTATTTCTGGGTGAAGGCCGCACAGTATTCCAGTACCTGTTCTTCGGTCTCGACCTTGCATAACAGATCTGTCACCCGAACTTTGATACCACCATTACCACCTATGTGTAACTCATAACCCGAATCGACACAGACCACACCGAAATCCTTGATGGTTGCTTCTGCACAGTTCCGCGGACAACCTGATACTGCCAGTTTAAATTTATGCTGCATCCACGAACCCCAGGTAAGCTGTTCCAGCTTCACCCCCAGACCTGTCGAGTTCTGTGTACCGAAACGACACCATGTCTTACCCGCACATGTTTTTACCGTACGCATCGCTTTTCCGTAAGCATGCCCCGAAACAAAACCGGCATCGGACAGATCTTTCCACATCGCGGGTAGATCTTCTTTTTTAATACCGAACAAGTCGATACGCTGACCACCCGTGACTTTCATCTCCGGTACATCAAACTTGTCACAGACATCAGCGATAGCTCTTAATTCATCCGGTTTAACCAGACCACCAAACATACGTGGCACCACGGAGTAAGTGCCATCTTTCTGTATGTTGCCGTGCGCACGTTCGTTGATGTATCGTGACTGTACATCATCTTTATATTCTTCAGGCCAACGCGCCAGCAGATAATAGTTCAACGCCGGGCGGCAGGCGGCACAGCCATCGGGTGTCTTCCATTCAAGAAATGCCTGAACCGCCGGGATAGTTTTCAATCCATGTTCTTTGATAGCATCTATCACATCATCGTGGCTGCAATCGGTGCAGCCACAGACCGGTTTTTTACTCGGTGTTGCTTCATAACCTTCGCCGACAGTAGAAGCCAGGATCGATTCGACTAACCCGGTACATGAACCGCATGACGAAGACGCTTTGGTATGCGCACGGACTTCATCCAGAGTAAATAAACCGTTTTTGCTTATCGCCTGCACGATGTCGCCTTTAGATACACCATTACAACCACAGATCTCGGCATCGTCCGGCAATGCCATGACGCGCGTAGAATCACCATGGCCCGCATCACCCAGGTCGTGCTGGCCGAATAAGATCGACTTACGAAAATCGGCGATATTGGTCGCATCTCGCATCAGACTAAAATACCAGGTGCCATCCATGGTATCGCCGAACATCACCGCACCCTTGATAACATTATCTTTGAGCACCAGTTTTTTATACATGCCACTGGCGACATCCTGTATCTGTAATACTTCATCACCTTCTTCTTCGTTGAAATCGCCGGCTGAAAATAAATCTATGCCTGTCACTTTTAATTTTGTCGAGGTCATCGAACCCACGTAACGTGTACTACCGACATGAGCCAGATGATTGGCGGCCACCTTTGCCTGTTCGAATAGAGGTGCAACCAGACCGTAACACGCGCCACGGTGCTGAACACATTCACCCACTGCATAGATGACCGGGTCAAATGTCTGCATGGTGTCATTCACTACGATGCCGCGCTCACAATGGATACCCGCTTTTTTAGCCAGCTCGAAATTCGGACGAATACCCACCGCCATGATAACCAGATCAGCATCGACATGAGAACCATCAGCAAACTTCACGCCGGTGACACGTTCATCACCGATGAGTTCGGCGGTCTCTGCCTCCATCATAAACTTCATACCGCGCTCTTCTAATGATGCTTTCAGTAATGCAGAAGCGGGTTTATCCAGTTGACGCTCCATCAGGGAGTCGAGCAGATGTACGACGGTGACATCCATACCCTGCTTCATCAGACCATTAGCAGCTTCCAGTCCTAATAGACCGCCACCGATGATGACGGCTTTTTTATATTCTTTCGATGCCTGTACCATGGTGTCTACATCGTAGATATCACGGAATCCCAGAACCCCTTCTTTATCAGCACCGGGTACAGGAATGATAAACGGTGTCGAACCGGTCGCGATCAACAGGCGATCATAAGGAAATTCTTTTCCACTTTCGGTGATGACTGATTTTTTTATACGAGATATCTCAGCAACGGCATCACCGGTAATCAGCTCGATATTATTTTCTTCATA
>DROB01000419.1 GCA_011321985.1 Gammaproteobacteria bacterium
CTTTTAAAGTTGAATGTAAACGTCGGGTTACGCTGCGCTAACCCGACCTACGAAAAAAGCTAAAAAAGGTTTTATTGGCGTTTTTTTCGCGTTCTTTGCACCCCAAGGGTATTTGTCGCTTCGCTCGGGCACGTCCTTGGCGGCAAAAATGTTTCTAAATCTTTCAATGTCCGTTTTGCGTCGGAAACAACCATTCATACCGATAACATCTTCCCGTTATTAACGGCCTTTATAAGCGAGATCGAGTTGCCGGGCAGCCCTCACCTCATCGAGACGTTTCACGGGTAGTGTCTGTGGTGCTGCATGTAATAGTTCCGGTGTCTCCTGCGCTTCGTTCCTTATCTGCTCCAGTGCATCCATAAAACCGTCCAGTGCTTCTCTGGCTTCTGACTCTGTCGGTTCGATCAACAGGCATTCCGGTACTAGCAGAGGGAAATAAGTCGTAGGTGCATGATAACCCAGATCGAGCAGGCGCTTGGCAAAATCCATTGCGGATACATGATAATCACGTGCCTCATTCTTTAATGTGATTATAAATTCATGGCTGGCACGTCTATTATCGATCGCCAGAGTAAACCCTCGCCGCTTCGCTTCGGCCATCATGTAATTCGCATTCAAGGTCGCAAATTCTGCGACACGCACCATACCTTCTCGACCCAGAAAACGCATATAGATATATGCTCGTAGTAACACACCGGGGTTACCCATGAAGGCGGATAAACGACCGATAGACTGTGGACGATCACTGGCGGTTAAATAACGGTAACTCTCACCCCTCTGAGTATCAGCCTCTTTAGTGACCACCGGTAATGGCAGAAAAGGCTTTAATCGCTCAGCCACACCGACAGCACCGGAACCGGGTCCACCGCCGCCGTGTGGTGTCGAAAATGTTTTATGCAGGTTGGAATGTATAACATCAAAACCCATGTCACCAGGACGAATCTTCCCCAGGATAGCATTCAGGTTCGCACCATCGTAATACAATAAACCACCTGCTTCGTGGATAACTCTGGCGATTGCTTCGATATTTCGTTCGAACACACCCAGCGTCGACGGGTTCGTCAACATCAACCCTGCGGTCTGTGGACCAACAGCCTGTTGCAGCGCTTCCAGGTCGACATCGCCATTATCCAACGTGGGAATCTCACGCACCGTAAAACCACACATCACAGCGGTAGCTGGATTTGTACCGTGTGCTGCATCGGGTACCAGTATCTCTCTGCGTGCATCGTCACCTCGCGATCGATGGTATGCCCCGATCATCGCCACACCGGCAAACTCACCTTGAGCACCTGCCATGGGAGCCAGCGAGAAGGCAGCCATGCCGGTCGCCTCACATAACATCGACTGCAGATCAAACATGCAGGCCAGAAAACCCTGGTTCTGTTCATCCGGAGTAAGTGGATGCGCATCCAGAAAACCCGGCAACATCGCCAGCGTATTGCAGGCGCGCGGGTTGTACTTCATGGTGCAGGAACCCAATGGATAAAATTCTGTATCGATCGAAAAGTTTTTCTGTGACAGCCGTGTGTAGTGACGCACCGCCTGTAGTTCAGAAACTTCCGGCAGAGAGGCACTGTTTTTACGTAATAAATTCTCCGGAATACCTGTCGGCATAGCTTCTGCTGACGGAGACTGTGGTGCGCCTTTTCGTCCCGGGGAAGAATGCTCGAAGATCAACATAATACGGTATCCTGAACTAATCCCAGATCACTATCTGACCGGGTCATCACTTCTTTCATCGCTTCGACATAGGCATTGATATCATCCTGGCTACGCATCTCGGTGGTACAGACCAGCAGAGCATTACCCAGTTCCGGGTAATCCAGAGACAGGTCGTAACCACCCAGGATCCCTTTCTGAATCAGACCCTTCAATACTTCGGCAGCCGGTTTTTTCAGGCGTAATACCGTCTCGTGAAAGTGGGCAGCATCAAAACTTTTCTCCACACCATCGATCGCCGTCAAACACTCGACCAGCTTATTATTGTTGGCGAGACAGGCCGCAGCCGTATTTTCCAGACCCGTCGCACCCATGATAGCCATGTGGATGGTCGATGCGGTTACCACCAGACCCTGGTTGGTGCAGATATTTGAAGTCGCTTTCGAACGACGGATATGTTGTTCACGTGCCTGCAATGTTAGAACGAAACCTTCTTTACCATCCAGATCCACCGTCCGACCGACGATACGTCCCGGCATCTGTCTGACATACGCCTGCTTGCAACAGAGCAGACCATAATAGGGTCCACCTGCTGACATCGGTGCTCCCAGAGGTTGTCCATCACCACAGGCGATATCGGCACCTCCATGTTCTTCAGCACCCCATTCACCCGGCGGTTTCAGTATCGCGGCAGCCAGAGGATTGATCACCGCGATCACCAGGATATTGTTTTCATGGGCCCAGTCGGTTATCTCATCGACCGCTTCCAGACAACCAAAAAAGTTCGGTTGTTGCAGGACCAGAGCCGTTATATCACCTTCACACTGTTGTTTTATCTGCTCGAGTTTCACCGTACCCGTAGTCTCATCATAAGGCACATCGAGCAGTTCGATCTGTTGACCATTGACGATGGTATGTGCGGTCTGTCGATAGACCGGATTCACTGTGGTCGGGATCAATATTTTACGTGACTTTGATTTGCGATTAGCCCGTACCGACATCAGGATGGCCTCAGCCAGTGAGGAAGCACCATCGTACATCGATGCATTGGACACATCCATCGCTGTCAGCGCCGTCATCATACTCTGATATTCGTAGGTTAACTGTAACGTGCCCTGCGATGCTTCGGCCTGATAAGGCGTATAGGCACTATAGAATTCACCACGTGTGGTGATCTCCCAGACGGCAGCAGGGATATGATGCTGATAAGAACCCGCACCTAAAAAGCACAATGCCCGGGTATTCAAACCGGCACGTTGGTGCATCAGACGGGAGACTTCCATCTCATTCATCCCCTGAGGAATCGCCTCCATGACCGCTGCACGCAGGTGTTCGGGAATCTCATCAAATAAATCATCGATCGAATCAGCACCGATGGTGTCCAGCATCTGTGTGATTTCCTGACCGGTATGAGGGATAAATGGCATGGTAACAGAGAAAGTTAGGCGTAATGAATAATAAGTTGTAAGTGATGCGTTGCAGGTAATAACTTATCACTTACAACTTTGAATGTTTTTTAATCTTCTATCTCGGCCTGGTATGCCTCGGCATCCATCATATCGGCAAGTTCATCGGCAGAAGGTCTGATTTTGAATAACCAGCCATTGTCGTATGGCGAACTATTGATAATCTCAGGCTCATCGACCAGTGCCTCATTGACTTCGACGATCTCACCACTGACCGGCATATAGACATCGGATGCGGCTTTAACCGATTCGACCACACAACATTCGTCGCCGGCAACAAACTCCGTATCCACCTCCGGTAATTCGATAAATACCAGATCACCCAGTAACGCCTGTGCGTGATCACTGATACCGACGGTGATCAGGCCATCGTCTTCGACGCGCAACCATTCATGTGACGAGGTATATTTTAATTCAGTAGGGACTTCACTCATTCTTTTCTCCGAGAGGCCTGTTAGATGATTCAGATTTGCCGGGCTATGTATTATACCCTCAGTTTTAACGCCCGTAAATTTAATGCACTGGCGGTAGACAGCAACTATACAGCCTGTCCATCACGTACAAAAACCGGTTTGACAACTGAGGCTTTCAGATGTTTTCCGCGTATCTCCACTTCGCAGCTATCACCTATCTCGACAGGCACACGCGCCAGTGCGATCGATCTCTGCAGGCTGGGTGAAAATGTACCACTGGTAATCTCACCTTCACCCACAATCTGGCCCGAGCCATCTCTGGCGATGACTTTCTGATGGCCACGCAATACGCCCCGCCCCTCGAGTACGAGCCCCACAAGCTTCTGCTTCACACCACCCGCTTTTTCCGACTCGAGTGCTTTACGACCGATAAAATCTCTCTCTGCTGGCTCAAGGGCAATGGTCCAGCCCAGGCCAGAAATCAATGGTGATGTCTCTTCAGTCATATCGCTACCATATAAGTTCATACCCGCTTCAAGACGCAGAGTATCGCGTGCACCCAGACCACAGGGCTTTATACCGCTACCGGCTAATTTATCCCAGAGGGCAGCCGCCTCCGATCCAGGCAACATGATCTCAAAACCATCTTCTCCGGTATAACCGGTGCGACCGACAAACCACTCACCACAACCGGTACCAAAAAATCGTTTCAGAGGGGTTGCCGCTTCGACCACATCGAGAGGCAGTACTTCAAATGCTTTTGTTCTGGCTTCCGGACCCTGTACGGCGATCATCGCCAGATCATCACGTTCCTTGATGTCAACGTTAAAACGGGCAACCTGCTTATTCATCCAGGCCAGATCTTTTTCACGGGTACCGGCATTGATGACCACACGGTACCAGTCGTCTGTCATGTAGTACACGATCAAGTCATCGATGACACCACCGGTTTCATTGAGCATACAGCTATAGAGCGCCTTACCCGGCTGCTGTAATTTAGCCACATCGTTGGCCAGTAAATACTGCAGGAAGGCTTTTATATCACCGCCTTCTCTTGCCACAAGATCGATGATAACCATATGTGATACATCGAACATACCCGCATCGTTACGCACCTGATGGTGTTCATCGATCTGCGAGCCATAATTGACCGGCATCTGCCAACCAGCAAAATCGACGATTTTACCTTTATACTCGACGTGTTTATCAAAAAGGACAGTTTTATTACTCATAATCTATGGCAGCTAGCGACTATATTGACGCTGATTTTACATGTTTTATTCGGCTAGAGTCCTGATAAAAAACAGTGTTATCTACGACAGACAACAGAGACCGTCTGATGCAAGGCCATCAAAAAAATCATCCATTAGTTGTCCTGGAATCACCCCGCCGATATAACTGATTCAAGAACACTTCTATTAATTGATTGCACCCTTAAGATATTCTTTTTCTGTGCAGGGATCGCAGTTTACAAACTGCTCCTACCGATACGCACCTGCCTGCAGGGGTGGTTTGTCATCATAGTTATGAATCTTCACCACTCAAATCATGTCTGACCGAAGCCCCGCATGGAAATGAGGCAGGGCTAGTGCCCTAATGCCTGTCTGATTATCCGGTATTTCAGGGCGGGCACATGATCAACCAGTGACAATCCGGCATTCCTTATTTCAGACAGGACCGGATTAGCTTCACCGAATAAGTGTTTAAACCCCGTCATGGATACTTCCATCAGCTGATTAGCCCCCTTACGCTGTCGCTGATATTTCGACAGGGTATGCAATGCCGCCCATCGACGATGTGCCTTCCTGGCACACTGGATCACATCGGACAGAACGAAAGCATCGGCGATCCCCAGGTTAGCCCCCTGACCAGCCAGGGGATGGATGTTATGCGCCGCATCACCGATAAGTGCCAGACCGGGTTTGACATATTCACTGGCATGACCATGAGAGAGAGGGAATAAAAATCGCTGGCCCAGTGTCAGTATCTCACCCAACCTGAACTCGCTGGCTTCGGCTAAAGCCAGTTTGAAATCATCATCGTCCAGTGCCATAGCCTGAAGGGCAGCTTTTTCATCCAGCGACCAGACGATAGAACTTTGCCCGTTAAATAAAGGCAAAAATGCCAACGGTCCGCTGGGCATAAAACATTGCCATGCAGTGTTGCGATGCTTCTCGCTGGTGCTTACGTTACAGACCAGCCCCTGCTGCTGATAGGATTGTTTCGTGCGCTGAATGGCAGCGACTTCCCGAACTTTTGAATCCACTCCATCTGCACCGACCAGTAATGTCGCCTGAATTTTTTTACCCGAGGCCAGTGAAATGCTACTGACCGTCTGTTTCCCTTCATCCTGTCGTTGCTCATCCGGCATGTAATCGATACCCGTAATCTCTTCGGGACAGAGATAAGTAATATTATCAGCAGGTTTAATCCTGTCCAGCAACATCTGCTGCAATACATTATTTTCGACGAGGATACCCAGTTCGGACACGCCCAGTTCGGCACTATCAAACTGTATCTGTCCGGCACCCGTCTGATCCCAGACGAACATTTTCTCAAAGACACATACCCGTCTTGCCAGTGGTGATCGCAATACTCCGCTGTGTTGAAAACGCTTCAATGCTGACCGATTGATCGCCGACACACGACAGCTCACTTCTTCGTCACCTGCATCTTCGGCGATATCTTTTAGTTCACTACGTTCTATGACCGCGACTGAAAAATCAGAATTTATCAGTTCATTCGCCAGACTTAGGCCGACGATACCACCGCCCACGATGACGATATCAAATCCTGTGCCATCTGCAATTTCTGTCATAGCGGCATACCTCGATTAAGCCGGGTCATATAATGGCCTGACCCGGTATTTAACCCCATGCTCTGGATGGCGAGGCGATGCTTTAAATCAGGCAATACATCGACCAGTAGCAGACTTAATGATCGCAGGTGGGCGACCGCCTTTATATTATTCGAAAAAGTGGTCACCAGTGCATCGGTAAATCGATAGACTCTCTTTATGTCGTCTTCACGCAGACTCGCGTAATTTTGCAACAATGATGGCGCACCAATATCCTTACCTGCCCGGCTATTATCTACGATGAGTTCAGACAATAAAGCGATGTCTCTCAGAGCCAGATTAAACCCCTGACCCGCTACGGGATGTACGCTATGTGCTGCATTACCCAGTATCGCCACACGCCCATGCACCATCTGTGTCGCTGACTGCAGGAACAACGGGTACAGCTGACGTACACCGACTTTTTTAAACTGACCCAGACGATAACCGAATCGCTGTTGCAATTGCTGCAGGAAGTCAGTCTCATCCAGTGCATACAGGTACTCCGCCTGTTGTGCGGTCAGTGTCCATACGACCGAACATCGATTTTCCTTCATCGGCAAAAAAGCTAATGGACCGGTATCCGTAAAACGCTCATAGGCGACATTATCATGTTTTTTGCCGGGCGTGATATTGGTTATCAGTGCCACCTGCCGGTAATCTTTCTGGCTACTGCCGATAGCCATTAATTTCATCACTTTTGAATTATTACCATCGGCAGCAACCAGTAAACTAGCTGTCAGTGTCTGAGCCTGAGCACCGACTGAAACCTCTACCGATACTCTCTTTGCATCCTGCTTCAGCGTCGACAGAACAGCCGGGCAGAACAGGGAGATATCTTCCGCCGTTTCAAGATCGGCATATAACTGCTGGCCGATATTTCGATTTTCCAGCACATAACCCAGTGCTTCGACCTCTTCCTGTTGTTTCGTCAGGCGGGTAACGCCAAAGTGACCACGATCAGATATATGGATAGTTTCTATAGCTTCAGCATAAGGCTCCAGTAAAGGCCACAAGCCCATACTATCGAAGATGCAACGACTACCGTAGGAGAGGGCAACTGTCCTGTCGTCATAACTGGGCTGCGAATCGGTATTGAGCGGATAGGCTTCGACAACCGCTATTTTAAGAGAAGCATGTTTCAGGGCGCAAGCAAGACTGGCACCGGCGAGGCCACCCCCGATGATGATCAGATCAAAATGATTATCTGTTTGATTATCAGGCATCACATCTTCAGGAGGCCATCAAACCTTCCACTTCTTCAACCGTTCGTGGCAACCCCTTTGTCAGTAATTCGAAGCCATCTTTGGTCACCGCCAGGTCATCTTCTATCCGTACCCCGATATTCCACCAGCGCTTTGCGCCACGGCTCCCTGCTGGGATATACAATCCGGGTTCGACCGTCAATACCATCCCTTTCTCCAGAAGGCGCCAGTTATCATCCACTTTATAATCACCGACATCATGCACATCCATACCCAGCCAGTGGCCTGTACGGTGCATGTAATACTTCATGTATTTTCCTTCTTTAATCAGTTGCGCGGGCTTGCCTTTTAACAGACCTATTTCCACCATGCCTTTTGTTAAAGCTTTGACCGCCGCATTATGTGGATCATTCCAGTGGTTACCCGGTTTCACTTTTGCAAAAGCCGCTTCCTGTGCTTCCAGAACCACTTCATAAATCTCACGTTGAGGGACCGTATACTTTCCGTTGACAGGAAAAGAACGGGTAATATCTGCAGCATACCCCTCATACTCAGCACCCGCGTCGATCAGAACCAGATCTTTATCTCTTAATTCCGAGTTGTTTTCGGTGTAATGCAGGATGCAGGCATTTTCACCCCCTCCTATGATCGATGAATAGGCCCAGTCCGCACCATTGCGTTTAAATTCAAAAAGAAATTCGGCCTCAAGCTCAAACTCATTTAAACCCGGTCGGCATTTTTTCATAGCATTGATATGTGCCTGTACCGAAATTTTAGCTGCCTTGCGCATCAGGCCCAGTTCTTCGCGTGACTTATACAGACGCATGTCATGCAACAGATATTCAAGGGAGACGAACTCGTACGGGATACGTGCACCACTACGGGATTTTTTTCGCAGGTCATTGACGCACTTCAAAACGTGCTGATCAAACGAAGTGTTCAAGCCTATGCTGTAATACACACTTTCTCTGCCCTCCATCAGGCCCGGCAATATATCCTCCAGATCACTGATAGGATAAGCATCATCAGCATCAAAAAATTCGACAGCACCTTCCATACCATAACGACGACCATCCCATGTCTCCTTCGTTGGGTCACGGTCGCGACAGAACAGCACATACTCGCCCTGTTTACGATTCGGGATGAGCACGATAACCGCCTCCGGTTCGTTAAAGCCACTGAGATACATGAAATCACTGTCCTGGCGAAAACCGTGCTCTACATCCCTGTTACGTACCAACGTCGGAGCCGCTGGCAGGATGGCCACCGAGTTTTCACCCATCATACGCATGAGCTGTTTGCGACGTTTTATATAGACTTTATTGTTCAATTTTTTTCTCTAAAAAGGGGAAGACGCTGTATTCTTCCATAGAACAGGCGCGAATAAAAAACTTTTCGGAATTTAGAGCCAGCATGTAATTTAAGAATATGATCCAGAGAGCCTCTGATCAAGTCTGAGTCGAACAGATTGTGATTAAAATACTCTGATTCAAGGCGTGGGACGCACGTAATAGCTGGACTATTACAAAATTTCACAATGCGGAAGCAGGGCATTCTAATCACAAGATGTCGATTCATGACTTCTTCAGAGGTTCTCTAGTGCACTGTCTGCGATGACTGCAATGGCTGTAACTCTTCATAGATTAATAATGTGCCCATCCGCACATATTCACTGACCTCCATGAAAGCCACCTCATCCTCTTCATCACCTTCTTCTGCAACGGCTAGTTCAGCTTCCTCATCCACCACGTAACCGGCGCGTGATATTTCTATGATATCTTTGATTAATTCTTTACTGTCTTCGGGTAATTCAGTGTCTTCTTTTATGCCCCCGATGGCCAGGCCAAAAACAAAGCCCTGACACCAGGTTCCAAGGGCCTCGACACGCGCCTCCAGCGGCTCATCATCATCGGGCAGCATCAATTCGAACTCACCATCGATATCATTCATCTGCTCGACGGACAACTGATGGATCTGCAACAGTTTTTTGCCGGCCTGTTGCAGCGCTTTTGTGCTCTCTTCATGTTCACCCAGCACATGTAACATCCACTGTGACGCTTCTGTCGCGCCCTGCGCGCATAACATGCCACACAACGCGCCATGCGATTCCGTTGCCCCTAAAGCGGCATCGACATCGAATAATAAACCTTCTAATTGTGAGATATCGGGAAAATGCTGCATGATTTTCGAAACGGCACAGATAAATCGTGTAAAACCGCCAGTTTAACATGAAATATCCGTGTTAAATGCCCTATACCATTTGACCGATGACGATTCACCACCTACTATTGGGCCATGACTGACACAATAAAAAGAATAAACAAACTCGAAGAACAGGTCAATGAACTTCTCGATCTCTGCCAGCAACTGGGTAAAGATAATACCGATCTTCGCGCTCAACTCCAGCAACTAACTTCTGATCGCTCCAATCTGATGGAACAGAAGGAAAAAGTCCGCGTACAGGTAGAATCGATGATCACGCGTTTACGATCGATGGAAAAAGCCTGATTAGCCTTCAATCACCCTTCCACCTGAGAAGATCGTGGTTTAAACTCTATCAAAACACTGAATAGAGGTCCTTACACGTGAGCAAAGTTGAACCCTTAACCGTAACCATTATGGCCAAGGAATACCGCGTAGCCTGCCCGGAAGATGAGAAAGAGAGCTTACTGGCATCGGCAGACCTGCTAAATGAAAAACTCAATGAGATCAAACAGGCCGGCTCGGTCATTGGTACCGAGCGTATCGCTATTATGGCAGCGTTAAATATGAGCCATGATATCCTGAATAATCAAGCAATTACCTCTGAACATGCTGATTTAAATCAACGTATCGAGGCCCTTTCAGAGCGTATCAACAACTCCATGCGAGATATACAGCTGGTCTAGCTTGATATTCGTCAGCTAATAGTGAATTATTTTCACCTTATTGAGTTGATTTAAACGACACATTTCATACAATAGACACATGGATACAAATAAATGTATCCACCAGTTTTGACATCTCTGGGGTGTACGTAAGCAACCTGTTATATCCCTTGAGCCTTAAATACTGACTCCGGGAATTGGACTGTTGAGGCCGTGTGCATTACCGCTACGACGGGAAGCCTGAAGCACCAGCGCTGATTCCCACCTGAACTTACCGGTTCAAGGTCTTCAGTATTGCTACGGCATTTCCGGAGGTGTCATCTTGATTTTCAAGCCTCATGCCTGACGACTCGACCGCTAACAAAAAATCCAACGCAGACATCAGGCAATCCAGACGTAACGAGAGACAATCGTTAGCAGGTCATGTACAACGCAGGCACAGTCAGTTGCTGTGCCGAAACACGGTAACACAAAAAGCATATCGCAATGCCCGACACATCGCACTATACATTGCGAGTGATGGTGAGATAGACCCTTCAGCACTCATCGAACATGCTCGCTTCATGGGCAAAAAGCTCTATCTACCGGTACTCGCACCACTGAACGACAGCCTCTACTTCGCACCCTTTGAGAGCAATAGCCAACTGATACTCAATCGTTACAATATCCCAGAACCCCGATGCCATCCCTCTAGCTGGAAGACAGCCAGGCAGCTGGATCTATTACTGGTGCCACTGGTTGCATTTGATGCCCATGGTAACCGCATCGGTATGGGAGGTGGTTTTTATGATCGATCACTGGCCTATCTCAGGAACAGGATGCTATGGAAAAAACCGACACTGATAGGACTCGCTCACGAACTCCAGAAAGTGGAGCAACTCAATATGCAAAGCTGGGATATTCCACTGGACTGTATTATTACCGAGGAACGGTGCTACTGCACTGGCTAAGTACGTCTGTTATCCAGTCTATGCCCTACATTGCAAACCATCAAAAAATAATGATTTTCAGAATAACCTGGGTACAGGGATAATAAAATACAGTTCTCAGATCACTGCTGTTCCGTTAACCTTGCACACAGCAAGCTAAAATCATTACTGTACATGAGATGTATCAGCATTCATGGTGTCCGAGATATGAATTGTACGCTATTACTGTAACACGCTGTAAACCCATCCCTGTGCACTTGAATGCCGCGTCCATGCGGCATACGGTCACAGCAATAGCGTACAATTCATAACTCTCATAATTAACGGGACAGCCGTGTTCTCAGATATAGCTACACAGACAGGAATAGCTGATATGCAGGATTAGCCGTCTCTTCCCAGTAAGGATAAGCCAGGGTATCAAGATATCGCACCAGCTCTTTCCTCTCACCTTCCGGTATCTGCAAACCGACCAGTACGCGACCGAATGCAGCACCGTGATTTCGATAATGAAATAAACTGATATTCCATCGAGTACCAATTTTAGTCAAAAAGTCCAGTAGCGCTCCGGGACGCTCAGGAAACTCAAAACGATACAATACCTCATCCTCTATCGCTGCGTGCCCCCCGACCAGATGACGAACGTGCATCTTCGCCATCTCATTGTCAGTCATATCCAGTACCGGATATTTTCTGGATTTAAGCCTGGTGATCAATGCCCGGCGTTCTTTTGATCCGTCACGCAGTTGTACACCAGCAAACACCTGTGCATCATCCGCATCGGAGTAGCGATAGTTGAATTCAGTGATCCCCCGTTTGCCGATCGTCTTGCAAAAAGTTTTGAAACTACCTGGACGCTCAGGGATCGTCACCGCAAACAATGCTTCACGCTGCTCACCAATTTCGGCACGCTCAGACACGTGACGGAGACGATCAAAGTTCATGTTCGCGCCACTATTGATAGCGATCAGCGTTTTATTACTTATCTTTTTCTGTTTAATATATTTCTTTATTCCTGCTACCGCCAGAGCACCCGCAGGTTCTGTAATCGAGCGTGTATCATCGAAGATATCTTTTATTGCGGCACATATTTCATCCGTGGTCACCGTCATCACCTGATCGACACATTGTTTAGCGACACGAAAGGTTTCTTTACCAGCCTGTCTGACCGCCACGCCATCAGCAAAGATACCCACATGGCTCAGCACCACTCGACGATTATTATCGAACGCTGCTGCCATGCAGGCTGCATCTGCCGGTTCGACACCGATGATCTTCGTTTTAGGACTCAGATATTTAACGATGCTACCGACACCGGCAATCAGTCCACCACCTCCGACAGGAACAAAAATGGCATCGATAAAATCAGCATGCTGCCGTACGATCTCCAGCCCGACCGTACCCTGTCCTGCTATGACATCACTATCATCGTAAGGATGGATAAAGTCCAGTTTTTGTTTCACCGCATAATCAGTCGCATATTCACAGGCCTCGTCGTAATTGTCACCAACCAATACTGCCTTTGCTCCATAAGATTTAACCGCGTCAACTTTAATGCCGGGTGTGGTCTTGGGCATGACGATGGTAGCATTCAATCCCAGCTTCTTCGCCGCCAGGGCGACCCCTTGCGCATGATTACCCGCTGATGCCGCGATAACGCCTTTCACCTTTCTGGTTCGTGTCAACTGATATATACGATTATATGCACCGCGTAATTTAAATGAAAAAACACTCTGTAGATCCTCCCGTTTCAGCAGTATCTGATTATTCTGACGCTTGCTCAGCGTTATAGCTTGCTCCAGTGGTGTCTCTACAGCCACATCATAAACACGGGCGGTCAGTATTTTTTCTATGTATTTGCTGGTCATAGGCGAAGGATAACTGGAAAGCGATGAATAGTGAATAGTGAACGATGAATAGATGAAAGAAAACCCAGCCAGACA
>DROB01000420.1 GCA_011321985.1 Gammaproteobacteria bacterium
CCGCCGTAACCGCCTCCCTGGCCACCGCGTTCACCTTCTGGCACCAGATCAGGTACTTTGGAGAAACGGCACTCGGTGAACCGCCTCAATTCTGTTTCATATCGAGTGATGGGATGACCGGTCAGGTACAGACCCAGGGTTTCTTTTTCATTGGCAAGACGGGTCTCATCATCCCAGTCGTCCACCTCGACTATATGCACGTTGGCGTGGGTATCCGGTTCGTCCGATGAACCGAACATATCGTCCTGCCCGACGCTGGCATTTTTCTGATTCTGCTCGGCCAGTTGTACTGCATTTGTCAGACTTGCGATCAAACTGGCGCGATTGGGGCCCAGTGAATCCATCGCTCCTGACTTGATCAGGGCCTCCATCACCCGGCGATTTACTTTGCGGGTATCGCTACGTCGGCAAAAATCATATAGATCGATAAACGCACCTTTACTTTCCCGTTCGGCGATAATGCCATCCAGTGCCGCTTCGCCCACACCTTTTAATGCCCCTAGACCATAGAGCACCGATGTTTCATCCGGTACACTAAACTGAAATACAGACTGATTGATATCTGGCGGTAACACTTTTACCTTCTGTCCATGGCAGTCTTCTATCAGACTGACCACCTTATCGGTATTATCCATATCTGCCGATAATACGGCCGCCATAAACTCTGCCGGATAGTGGGCTTTTAACCACGCTGTCTGATAAGACAGCAAGGCATAAGCTGCAGAATGGGATTTGTTAAAACCATAACCCGCAAATTTTTCCATCAGATCAAAGATACGGGTGGCCAGTTTGGCATCGACACCGCGGGCGACCGCACCGTTCATGAATAATTCTCGTTGCTCGGCCATGACTTCGGCTTTTTTCTTACCCATGGCACGGCGTAGCATATCCGCACCGCCGAGGGTGTAGTTTGCCAGTACCTGAGCGATCTGCATCACCTGTTCCTGATACAGGATAACCCCATAGGTCGGGGTCAGGACCTGTTCGAGGTCGGGGTGGAAATAGTCGACTTCAGCCCTTCCATGTTTACGGTTGATGAAGTCATCGACCATACCGGACTGTAATGGTCCTGGACGAAACAACGCAACCAATGCAACGATATCTTCAAAACTGTCCGGGCGCAGGCGGGTGATGAGGTCTTTCATACCTCGTGATTCGAGCTGGAATACCGCTGTAGTATTCGCTGCCTGCAACAGATCAAATGCGGCTTTATCATCGAGAGGCAGATGTTCGATCGCCAACGGATCTTCATCAGATTGACTGCGCCGCCGATTGACGTGTTTCACAGCCCAGTCGATGATGGTCAGGGTTCTCAAACCCAGGAAATCGAATTTTACCAGGCCCACCGCTTCGACATCATCTTTATCAAACTGGGTGACGATGCTCTGCCCGCCTTCTTCACAGTAAAGCGGGCTGAAGTCGGTCAATACCGTCGGTGAGATAACCACACCACCGGCGTGTTTACCGGCATTTCTCGCCACGCCTTCGAGTGACAGAGCCATATCGAGTATCGTGGCAACTTCCTCGTCGGTGTCATATGCTCTTTTGAGGTCTTCTGATTCTTCCAGTGCTTTGGGCAGTGTCATGCCCAGTTCGAACGGGATCATTTTAGCCAGACGATCGACAAATCCGTATGGCTGGCCCATCACCCGCCCGACATCACGGACCACCGCTTTAGCGGCCATGGTACCATACGTGATGATCTGTGAAACACTATCACGACCGTATTTCTGTGCGACATAATCGATGACCCGGTCCCTCCCTTCCATGCAGAAATCGACATCGAAATCCGGTAGAGAGACCCGTTCCGGGTTGAGGAACCGTTCGAATAGCAGATCGAACTCCAGCGGGTCTAAATCGGTAATCTTTAATGCATAGGCGACCAGTGAGCCAGCACCTGATCCACGTCCCGGTCCGACAGGAATACCGTTATCCTTTGACCACTGGATAAAATCTGCAACGATCAGGAAGTAACCCGGGAAACCCATGTTATTGATAACATCGAGTTCTACCTGTAGACGCTCATCGTACTGCCTGCGCTTTTCGACGTAATCCTCCGCGCTCTCATCGAGTAAGACCTTGAGGCGTTGTTCCAGTCCTTCACGTGATACGCGACAGAAATAGCTCTCTTCGGTCTCACCTTCGGGGATAGGAAACTGCGGTAAAAAGCTCTCTCCTAAACGGATTTCCAGATTACAGCGTTTCGCGATTTCAACCGTATTTGCCAGTGCTTCGGGAATGTCCGCAAACAATGCCTGCATCTCTTCACTGCTGCGAAGGTATTGTTGCTCGCTGTAATTTTTCGGTCGACGCGGGTCATCCAGGGTTCGACCGTCATGGATACAGACACGCGCTTCATGTGCCTCGAATTCACTGGATTTCAGGAAATGGACATCATTGGTGGCGACCACCGGTACATCGAACTCGATGGCTAATCCTACGGCTTCACCGATATAGGTCTCTTCATTCTCACGACCGGTGCGCTGCAACTCGATGTAGAAACGGTCTTTAAAACAGGCCTGCCATTGCTGCAACCGTTGCTTCGCCAGATCCGTTTGCCCGGCGAGCAGAGCACGGCCGATGTCACCCTGCCTGCCACCGGACAAGGCGATGATATCTTCAGCATGTTGCTCGATCCACTCTGCCTGGATGATAGGCACTCCCCGATGCTGGCCTTCGAGGTAACTTCTGGAGATAAGTTCGGACAGGTTGAGATAACCTTTATTGCTCTGTGCCAGTAATACCATCTGAAACGGGGCTTCCTGATCATCTCCCCTGCGCACCCAGGCATCAACGCCGATAACCGGTTTTATACCCGCACCGAGGGCCGCACGGGTAAACTTGACCATAGCGAACAGGTTGCTCTGATCGGTCAATGCGACCGCTGGCATATGGTCCTCTGCTAATGCCTTCATCAGCGGTTTGACACGCACCACACCATCGACCAGTGAGTATTCTGTATGTACTCTCAGGTGAATAAAACGTGGTTGTGTTGTCACAAAAAGGCCTCTGCTTGGATGAAGCTTTAGTCTACCAAATCAGCACTGCGTAAGCAGCAAATTACGGCTCTCAGCAACAAATTTTTAACGGAAAAAACAGCCTTTCGCCTATGGTTCCTGCACGGTCACGAGCATCATGTATTATCGACACATACGATTATGCCCCTGCCTGCAGAACAATCTGGCTCGGGAATGCATCTTCTCGGGCTTACATACCCAGGGCTTTACGAACCGGAGCATAGCTGCGACGATGCTCCGGACAGGGGCCTATCTCATCCAGGATTTCTCGATGTATCCGGGTAGGATAACCTTTGTGTTTATCAAAACCGTATAGTGGGTATTGTTCATGTAACACCAGCATCTGTGAATCACGTTCGACTTTTGCCAGTATCGAGGCCGCACTTATCTCAGCGACACGCGAATCCCCTTTGATAATCGCGGTATTAGCACAGAGACAATCCGGCAAGGTCTTATTGCCATCGACAAAAATATGATCCGGTCGAACCGCTAATTTTTCAGCAGCCGTCCTCATGGCATACAGGGATGCCTGCAATATATTCATCTCGTCTATCTGCCTGGCAGATACACTGACTACGGACCATGCCAGTGCTTTCTGTTTTATCTCGCTGGCTAAAGATTGACGTTTCTTCTCCGAAAGTTTTTTAGAGTCGTCCAGACCTGAAATTAACTGGTCCGGGTCTAATATAACGGCTGCGGCGACCACATTGCCTGCCAACGGCCCTCTCCCTGCCTCATCCGTTCCGGCAAGTAATCCTTTGATGACAGGTAATTCATCCAGCAATGTTATTTTCATTCAGGTAATATCCCAACGACTGAGTTTTTATAGCGAAATACCATGAGGCAGCTCTGATATCCGGACTTGATCGAAGGTGCCATAATAAACGTACTGGCGACCAGATAATAGTCACCATCTAAAAAAACTGTGACATCCGATTCGAACAACAAGACCATCTTTATCAGTGCCGGTGAAGCTTCAGGCGATGCTCACGCAGCACGTATGATCGACGAGTTAAAAATTCTCGACAGGCAACTGACTTTCGTAGGCATGGGCGGTGACAGAATGCGAGAAGCCGGTGCCCAGATTCTCACCGATATCGACAAAATGGCTGTCGTTGGACTGGTCGAAGTATTACTCAAATACCGGAGCCTGAAAGCCGAACTGACACGTCTGCAGAATTATATTGCAGAATCCCCCCCTGCCTTGCTCATCCTTGTCGATTATCAGGAATTTAACCAGCGGCTCGCTGCCTTCGCCAGGCGACACGGTGTCAGGGTATTATTTTACATCGGCCCACAGATATGGGCGTGGCGACCAAAACGTATCTACAGGATGGCAGAGATCGTCGATCATATGGCGGTTATCCTGCCTTTCGAAAAATCACTTTATGAGGCGGCTGACATAGCTGTCACCTTTACCGGGCACCCCCTCACCGACGAAGTCACCGTAGACAAGACCCGGCAACAGGCTCGCTCTCAACTACAGATCAGTGATCAGACTACACTGGGGTTGTTCCCGGGCAGCCGGAGTGGGGAGATAAAACGGATACTCCCTGTCCTGCTCGAAACCGCTTGCCTGCTAAGAGAGGAAAAGCCCGATATCCAGTTCATACTACCGGTAGCCAGCACCATCAAACAGCAGGATCTTGCGCCGTTTAGTGAGATGATAAAAGACCTGTCTGTAACCGTAACAAAAGCACCTTTTTACGATGTCATCCAGGCCTGTGACATCATACTGAGCGCATCAGGTACCGCGGTACTGGAAATCGGATTACTTGAAGTCCCTATGGTCATCGTCATGAAAGTTGCGGCCATCAGTCACTTCATACTGAGTAAAATAGTCAGCATCAAATATCTGGGGCTGGTCAACATCATCGCCGGCAAAGAGATCGTAAAAGAATTTATTCAGAAAAAAGCAAAACCACATGATATCGCCACCGAGGCACTGCGCTTATTAAATGATAAAAAATACTACACAGAGATGAAACATGAACTATCTTTAATACGTCAGCAGTTAGGTACTGGTAATGGTTCCAGAAATATCGCCAGACTTGCTTACGATATGATAAACGATAAACAATGTACTGAGAAAACCGCTGAATGAACTACCCCGCCGCAAGCGGACGGGGTATGCGTTGGTGGTGAGAGCGTTACTCCCTGTTTGTGACCATCGATGGCATGGATGCCATCGTGAGCCTGCATGGAAGTATTTACAGCGTGTCACAAAGACGATGCTCTGTATACATTTTAATCTATGGCTATAGAGATGAAGAAAACTTATCAAGCAAACAATTTATTAACACCTTTACTTCTGTTCATTATCAGTTTGTTAAGCAGTGCCTGCACGACTCTGGAAGGACCGCCTAACCCGGACGATCCTCTCGAAAGTTTTAACCGCAGCGTGTTTGCCTTTAATGAAGGCTTTGATAAGTATGCCGCCAAACCCGTCGCAGAGGGTTATAACTACGTCATGCCCGACTTTGCTAACAAAGGTGTCAGCAATTTTTTCAATAATCTCAATGACATCACTGTCTTTTTTAATGAATTACTGCAGTTTAAATTTGCTGATGCCGCGGCAACTTCAGCACGCTTCGTATTCAATACGACTCTGGGCCTGTTAGGTTTTATCGATTTTGCAACAGATATGGACCTGCCCAAACATAATGAAGATTTTGGCCAGACGCTGGCCACATGGGGTGTCGGAAGCGGCCCCTATATCGTCCTTCCTTTTTTTGGACCACAGAACATTCGTGATACCGCGGGTCTTGCTGTGGACTTTACCTATTTCGATCCGGTCATCACACGGCTGGATACGAAGGATAGACTGATCGCGGTAGGTGTCAAGTATACCGATATACGAGCGGGTCTGATCAAAGCGACGAACATCATCGATGAGACCGTGCCGGATAAATATGCCTTTGTCCGTGACGCGTGGCTATCGAGACGTGAATTCCTGATCTATGACGGCAACCCACCTGATGATTTTTCTGAAGATGAACTTTTTGATGATGAAGATCTGTTTAATGATGATGATCTACTGAAAGGTGGCACCACCGATGATGATTTCACGTCAGAAAAAACAGGGCCCGTACGATCAGATATCAGCACACAATAAACCTGCCGCCGGAGCAGCTCGCTACCCGTTTTTACCCGAGCGATCTGGTGTTGGTGAA
>DROB01000421.1 GCA_011321985.1 Gammaproteobacteria bacterium
CCATATCGGCACCCCATCGTGGGCTGGATGGAGGATCTGGAAACACTGACGGTCGATGATGCACGGCTGTGGTATAAAACCTGGTATGCACCGAATAATGCGACGCTGGTGGTTGCGGGCGATGTCGAGGCTCAGGATGTCTTTCGACTGGCAAAGCAATACTTTGGTCAATTGGCCACTTCCAGAATTCCTCAGCTAAAACCCAGGCGTGAAGCGAAACAATTCGGTACCAAGCGGGTCAGCGTCGAAGTACCGGCAAAGATCCCTTACCTCATCATGGGTTATAAGGCACCGGTATTGCGTCGTAGTATCGAAGATAAAGACGCGGTGATGGCAGATGAATGGGAACTGTACGCACTGGAGGTCCTGGCCGGTGTACTGGATGGGGGCAGCAGTGCACGTTTGAGTAATAATCTGGTGCGAGGCCAGCAGATCGCCAACAGTGCGAGTGCGGGTTATGGTATGACGGCTAAATATGAAACCCTGTTTACCCTGTCGGCCGTACCTAATGAAGGTGTGGCTATCGAAGTTCTGGAATTCGCCCTGCGTGAAGAGGTGAATACCATCAAAAATCAGCTACCTGATGAGGCCGAGCTGGACCGTGTCAAGGCCCAGGTCGTCGCGGCGCAGGTCTACCAGCAGGACTCGACCTTTTATGCGGCGATGGAAGTGGGTACCCTGGATACCATCGGTTTGCCGTGGCAGATAAAAGATGAGTATGTCGAAAAGATCATGGCGGTTACAGCAGAACAGGTACAACAGGTAGCCAATAAATACCTGACCGATGAACGTCTGACGGTAGCGGTGCTCGACCCGTTGCCGATCAATAATAAAGCAGAAAATGAAACGAAAGTGATACCCTCAGCAGGAACGAATGATGCAGATTAATTTTTTTAAACCCGAAAAAATGTTGCAGGCACTCTGTCTATTCGGCCTGATATTGACTAGCCTGGCTGCGGGTGCGACACCAAAAATTCAGACATGGCAAACCGGAAATGGTGCAAAGGTGTTGTTCGTTCCTGCCGATGATATACCGATGCTGGATGTGCGTGTGGTTTTTGATGCGGGCAGTGCTCGCGATGCGGGTATCAGTGGTGTCGCTGTCCTGACCAATGGGCTTCTGGCGGAAGGTGCGGCGGGAAAAACGGCTAAAGAGATCGCAGAGACCTTCGAGTCGGTAGGGGCCCAGCTGTCAAATGATGCTGCACGTGATATGGCGCTGGTCGGTGTACGCAGCTTGACGGAATCACGCTATCTGACACCGGCGATAGAGGGATTAAAACAGGTGTTGACGCAGCCGGACTTTCCGCAAAAAGCTTTTCAACGTGAACTCAACCGCATGAAAGTAGCAGTGAAGGCACGTCAGCAATCACCCTCTGCTATCGCTGGGGAAGCTTTCTATAGAGCGGTTTTTGGTGATCATCCTTATGCGTCGCCAACAGCAGGAACAAAAGAAAGCCTGCAGAGATTAACCCTGGATGACGTGGAAAAGTTTTACCGGCAATATTATGTTGCTAGTAATGCCACCGTCGTCGTCATTGGAAATGTCGAACGCTGGCAGGCAGAAGAGATCGTCAAAGCGATCATATCGCCACTGCCTTCAGGTAAAAAAGCACCAGCTTTACCGGAAGTAAAACCATTGACAGAGGCGAAGAAGATCATCATCGATTACCCGTCAGCGCAGACCCATATCTTTGTAGGTCAGCCAGGCACCAAGCGCGGTGACAAAGATTATTTCAGTCTGTATGTAGCAAATCATCCCTTCGGAGGCAGCGGCTTCACCTCCAGGCTGGTCGATGTTATCCGTGAAGATAAAGGGCTGGCCTATAGCGTCTATAGTTATTTCTCACCGATGCGTGAAAAAGGGGTGTTTGCCATGGGCATGCAGACTAAAACAGAGCAGACCGAACAGGCACTGTCCCTGCTGAATCAGGAGCTGAAAAAATATATCGATGAAGGTCCTGGAAAAGAGGAGCTCGCGGCCAGTGTGAGCAATATTACGGGTGGTTTTCCGTTGAACATCGACAGTAACAGCAAATTACTGGAATACATCGCGATGATCGGTTTTTATGATCTCCCTGTCGATTATCTGGATCATTTCATCGAGAATGTACGGGCAGTCGATATCGACGATATCAATGATGCTCTGAAACGGCGATTACACCCTGACAGAATGGTAACGGTTATCGTCGGCAGGCAAAGCAGCAGTCAATAACACGGGCACGGTCCGGAAAGGGGGGATCGTCCCCGTGTTATTTCCTGCGTGAGAAGACCTGATTGAAGATCTGGATTTAAGGCCACAAGATACCGATGTATAAAAAACGTCAAATTTCACATTTATATCCATCACCCGCCGGGGCGCAGGGTGGACGATGAAAAGCGGTTCCTGCAGGATTATTGCCGGTAGGTGGCGTGGTCGAAAAATACGTTTTGATGGTGCAGTGGGGTTACGGCCGACAACCGATCGAATACGTGAAACGGTCTTTAACTGGTTACAACCGTATCTCTATCAGTGTCGCTGTCTGGATGTTTTTGCTGGTAGCGGTGTACTGGGTTTTGAGGCATTGTCGCGAGGTGCAGCGGAAGCCACTTTTATCGAAAGTAATAAACAGACTGCTATGAGCCTGAGAAAAAATACCGGGGAATTAGGCGCGACAGGGGTCGTTATCCATAATGATGATGCTCTGCAATGGCTACTATCTGTGCCGGATAAACAGTGCTTTAACCTGGTTTTTCTCGACCCACCCTTCCATTCTGAATTACTCGAAAAAAGTGCGATGATATTGAGTAGCAGTGGTATTCTGGCGGATGATGCAATAATCTATGTCGAACATGGCGTGGGAGCAGATATTTCCTTACCGGAAAACTGGTCCTGTATCAGAGAGAAGCGAGCAGGTCAGGTGAGCTACAGATTGTTTACACCTGTTTCGTAGTATCATAGCAATGAGGTTAATATGTCAGTTATAGCGGTTTACCCAGGTACTTTTGACCCAGTTACCAATGGCCATACCGACCTGGTCCAGCGCGCAGCGGGCCTGTTCGACAAAGTGATAGTCGCCATCGCCGCCAATCCGGGTAAAACACCATTATTTGATCTGGCTCATCGTGTCTCGATGGCGGAACAGTTATTATCCCGGCACGATAACGTCGAAGTATGCGGTTTTTCGGATCTGCTGGTCGATTTTGTCAAAGCAAAAAAAGCCAAGGTTATCCTTCGTGGGTTGAGGGCTGTCTCCGATTTTGAATATGAGATGCAGCTGGCCAGTATGAACCGCCATCTTGAAAATTCTCTGGAGACGGTGTTTATGACACCCAGTGAAGAGACCAGTTTTATCTCTGCTTCACTGGTAAAAGAGATTGCACTGCATGGTGGGGATGTATCGAAATTCGTCCATAAAGATGTTGTGGAAGCTCTGGATTTAATGAAGGATAAGGTATGAAAAAGTTAGAAGTTGTACGTAGCAGGTCTTATTAGATTATGGCATTAATAATTACAGATGAATGCATCAATTGTGATGTTTGTGAACCCGAGTGTCCCAATGAGGCGATAAGCCCGGGGGATGAGATCTATGAGATAGATCCAAATCTATGTACTGAATGTGTCGGGCATTTTGAAACGTCGCAGTGTGTGGAGGTGTGCCCGGTCGATTGTATCCCGCTTGACCCTGACCACCCTGAAACGAAAGAGGAACTGATGGAAAAATACGAAATCCTCATGGGGAACAGATGATTTTTTTGCTGATTCCTATATTATTGTTAACAGTACAGAATTAAAAGATAAGTCTTGTTCAGGAAATGTTGTAAAACTGTCCATGCAAGTTCGACATATGCGTCCCTGTGGCTGGTGGTCTTGAGCGATATGCATCCTTTAATTTTATTTTAATAATATGTAGACCGATGATCATAACGTAAAGAGGCCTATGAACAAATTTTCACATAAAATTTGTTTTTCACTGTTTATCCTGTTTTTTTCTGTTCAGGTAAACTCTCAAACTTCCACTAGAGAAAAACAGGCACAGGCCGCCGTTGCCAGTGCGCATCCGTTAGCGACACAGGCAGGTATCGACATCATGTCACGAGGTGGCAATGCCTTCGATGCGGCTATCGCAGTTAGTGCAACGCTTGCCGTGGTCGAGCCTTATTCATCCGGCATAGGTGGTGGAGGGTTCTACCTGCTCCATCAGGCAAAAAAAGATCGTTACGTGATGCTCGATGCAAGAGAAAAGGCACCGTTACGTGCACATAAAAATTTATATCTGGATGATATGGGTGAAGTTATCCCCGACCTTTCGATTACCGGAGCACTGTCGGCGGGGATACCGGGTATCCCTGCAGCAATGGTCCATCTGGCAGAAAAATACGGTAAGTTAAAATTAGCTGATTCACTGGCCCCCGCTATTTTGCACGCACGACAAGGTTTTACTGTCGATGAGTATTATCGACGCATGGCCGGTTTCAGGTTGAAAGCTTTGCGCAAGAACGAGAGTGCGAGTGAAATATTTTTACAACAGGGTGAAGTGCCCGAGCTGGGTTACCGGATCGTACAGACTGATCTGGCAGAGACACTGGAGAAGATAGCTGAATCGGGTAATGCGGGTTTCTATGAAGGTGACCTGGCCGTTAAGATGGTCAAAGATGTCCGGAAAAATGGAGGTATATGGACCATAAAAGATCTTGCGACGTATGATCTGAAAGAGCGGTCTCCAACCGTCACGGTCTATAAAGGTATGAAGCTCACTGCGGCCTCTCTGCCTTCATCCGGTGGGCTGGTGTTGTCCGAGATCCTGCGTATGCTCGCTGAATTAGATATCGAAGAGATGGATGAGGCTCAACGTATCCACCATATCGTCGAAGCCATGCGCCGCGCTTACCGTGATCGTGCTGAATATATGGGGGACCCTGACTTTATCGAAGTTCCTGTTGATTATCTGGTATCAGATTTTTATATTAAATTACTGACAGCGAGTATCAGCCACCACCGTGCGACACCGAGTTCTTCTTTGAAAGTGGTCGCGCAGCCATCGGGAGCTGGTACAGATACCACGCATTTTTCCATCATCGACAAACAGGGTAACAAAGTATCGGCTACCCTGTCGGTTAATTATCCCTTTGGTTCCTGTTATGTTGCAAAGGGTACGGGCGTTCTGTTGAACGATGAAATGGATGATTTTGCTTCTAAAGCAGGGGTGCCGAATGTATATGGTCTGGTAGGTTCGCACGCCAATGCGATCGAGCCGGGTAAGCGAATGTTATCGAGTATGACACCCAGTATCGTAGAAACGAAAGACCGGTTAGCGATCATAGGAACACCGGGGGGCAGTCGCATCATCACCATGGTATTGCTGGGGATACTGGATTTTTTTGAGAACAAAAGTGCTGAAGAAATAGTGAATGCCGGCCGTTTCCATCACCAGTACCTGCCGGATGAGATTTCGTATGAACCCGATGTATTTGATGAAGAATTGGTCAGCCGCCTGCAGGATATGGGTCATCATATCAGAGCACTGGGGAGTGATTATGGAAACATGCAGGTTATCGTAGTAGATAAGAAAAGTGGTGAGGTACAGGCTGCATCCGATAGACGAGGTATAGGTAGTGCGATGGTGTCGCACTGATCGCGTCCTTCGTGGTCAATATGCTTTTAATCCTTTAAAGTCCGCTATGCGTCGTAAGCTGTCTTCCAATCTCGTGTAGTAACCACCTTCAGGTTTGAGCTAATACAAATGAATCATGTATTGATATTCGCTTCGATGCCGAAGTATCTTTTATTGCCAGGCAATCAGTTGATAGAGGTACCCTGTAAAGTCCGGTGCTCAATTTGTGCTTTTTTTTAATCTATCCATAACGTTAAGCACGATAGCATCGCATCGATAACCAGCAAATTCGTGTAATATCAATCCTGTTTTTTCGATATGTTTTTCGAATATTTTTTGCAATAACCGTTTGGCTCGGAGATAACGTGTCTTTATGACTTCTTCGCTCACGTCGAGTGATTGTGCTGTTTCTCTCGTACTTAATTGTTGCACTGCACGCATCATATAAACACAGCGGTTGCCTACGGGTAACTGATCTATTGCTTTTTCGAGAAGATGCCGTAATTGTTCAGCAGCAAGTGTATCTATTGGTTGGGTATCAAATACGGGCTCATCGTAGTCATTGTGCATAGGATCATCCAGAGTGTAATTAATACGGTGTGATTGTCGAAGGCGCATCAATGCTTCATTGCTGACTATCCGTGATAACCAGCTGGCAAAACCATCGGGCCCCATAAACTTATCCAGCTGATAATAGGCTTTGATGTAAGCATCCTGCACTGCATCCATGGCTTCATGATCGTCTTTTAATATGCTTCTGGCTATACGGTACAGACGCTGGTTATGCCGACGCATGATGATTTCGAATGCATCATCATCACCAGCGAGGACACGTTTTATTACATCGATGTCCACTTCCGAGATAGTGGTCCCGGTCGTCGCGTTTTTAGTAATTACATTATCCAGATTCATAGGCTTATTCACTTGCAGATGGCATTATTATTATCTAACTGACTTAAATATGCTATTAATTGCTGGCGTGCTCGTGCTGAAGGTATGCCAGAAAAAGCCATACTGGTTCCTGGTATCATCGTAAACGGTGATCGTAGAAATTGATCTAGTGTCTCTTTTGTCCAGATGATGTCAGACTCTGACATCGCTCGGGTGTAGTTGAAGTCGTTTACAACGCCAGCCATTCTTCCCAGTAAGC
>DROB01000422.1 GCA_011321985.1 Gammaproteobacteria bacterium
ACACACAAAATTCCGTCGCCATTCTGATGGCTTCATGCAAACTGCTCGCACTGGCTTTTCCTGTACCCGCGAGGTCAAGTGCCGTACCGTGATCGACAGAGGTTCTGATAAAAGGTAAGCCCAGCGTGATATTTACGGCTTTACCGAAGCCGCTGAATTTCAGTACGGGTAATCCCTGATCGTGATACATGGCGAGTACGGCATCGGCATGGCTCAGATATTTTTCTGTGAATAATGTATCAGCAGGTAGAGGGCCGATCAGGTTCAGGCCCTGATGCCTTAACTTTTCTAACACAGGGGCGATGGTGGTTATCTCTTCCGTGCCAAGGTTACCGTCTTCACCTGCGTGGGGGTTTAAACCACAGACCAGGATGCTGGGTTTCTCGATACCAGCACGGTCTTTCAAAAAATTATTTAATATGATCAGGGTCTCTGCAAGGGACTCTTTTGTTATGGCCTGGCTGACACCGCTTAATGGTAAATGTGTTGTCGCTAAAGCAACACGTAAATTTTTTGTTGCCAGCATCATCACCGGTATCGCATCAGATCGCTCAGCGAGATACTCGGTGTGGCCGGTGAACGGTATGTCTGCATCGTTGATCGCGCTCTTCTGGACAGGAGCGGTGACCATCGCATCAACTTTTTTCTGCACACACAGGTCACACGCGAGATCCAGCATGTTTAATACATAATGGCTGTTTCCGGCATTTAACTGGCCCGGGTAACATGGTGTCTTTAAAGGTAACGGGATGACATTAAGTTTTCCGTTTCGGTAAGACCTGCCCGGGTCATCGCTACCATCGAGTATGTGGATATCCGCCCGGATATTAAGGTGTTTCGCCCTTTCCTCAAGCAGTGAGGGATCAGCGATAACATACAATTCTGTCTCATCTTCGAACAGACCCGGAGATGTCAGGCTGAGACAGATGTCAGGGCCGATACCCGCAGGTTCGCCAGATGTGATAACGATTCTGTTAGTCATCGTGAATGTGAGTCAGGTTAATCATCGACGTACTCCACATAGGCCTCATCACGGATGCGGCGGAGCCAGAGCCTGAGTTCCTCGTCTATCTTTCTCTTGCGGATGGCATTACGTGCCTGATTTTCTTTGTTGCTTTTAGCCTGGTCATGGTCGCGGCGCTCCAGCACTTCCAGTATGTGCCAGCCAAAAGGACTTTTGAAGGGCTCTGATACCTGCCCGATAGATAAACTATTGGCGACATTCTCAAAAGTGCCAACAAAATCTCCGGGCCCGGCCCAACCCAGGTCCCCGCCCTGTGTCTTCGAGCTGGGGTCCTCGGAATACTGGCTGGCCAGCATGGAAAATTTTTCACCATTTTCGATCCTGATCTTTAGTTTGGTCAACATTTTCCGAGCCTGCTCATCACTGATTTTGTTACTCGGTCTGATCAGGATATGCCGTGCATGTATCTGCTCTACCATAAGCTGGTCATTCGAGCTGCTAACCATATGCAATAAGTGGAATCCACTGGCGCTTTTCACCGGTTTTGAGGTTTCACCCGGTTTCAGACCTTTGACTGCATTGACGAACAGCTGTGGCAGTTCATTCGCTTTACGCTCTCCCAGATCTCCACCTTTTAATGCGTTACGACCACTGGATTCTTTGATGGCGATATCTGCAAAATTTTCACCAGCCTGTATTTTTTCATACACTGATTCGGCTTTTTGTTTTGCTTTTTTTATATCTTCCGGTTTGGCGGACTCAGGGGTAGCGATCAGGATGTGCCGCAGGTGATAGCTTATTTTTGACGAATCAAATAATTCGTTCTGTTCGATATATTGCTGTACTTCCTGATCGGATACATTGATCTTACTCGCTACCAGTCGTTGTTGTAGTTGCTTGATGATCAGTTCTTTTCGTGTCTGTTCCCGGAATCGGGTATAGGCCAAACCTTCCGATTCGATGGTTTGCCGAAACACTTCCAGCGACATATTATTGCTTTTTGCCAGCTGTTCGAGCATACGGTTCAGCATTAGATCATCAACCGTAATACCAAATTTTTTCGCTTTCTGCAGCTGGATGGTATCGCGGACGATTCTTTCCAGGACCTGTTTTTCTAGCGTCTCTGGATCGATCCGTGATAGCTGCTCGAGTTGCAGTTGTTTTCTGAAATCCTGAACCCGGTCGTTCAACATGGAATTGGTGATGACATCTTCGTTGACAATGGCGATGATATGATCCAGTGGTTTCAACGTGGCCTGTGAAACACCTGGCAGGATGCTCAGGTAGATGCCAAATAATATAATTTTTTTAATCTGATAACTGTTCATAATTTATTGGAGCGTGTCGCTGTAGCGATATATCGATTGTTCGAGTGTGTCTCTGGCACCGCTGCCGGAGATACTGCCTAAGCCTTTGAAGACAAATTGTACCAGTATTGAGTTGTCATAGTCATCGCTAGTCGCGGAACTGGTCGAATTTAATAATCTACGTTGGGCCAGTAGCTGGATTGACCAGCAACAGCTGTCATAGGAAAAGCCAGCTATCGTATTGATATCTTTTTTGTCTTTCAGAGAATAATTCCAACGGAAGAAGGTGCTGTATCGATTGTTAATAGCATAGACAAATGATGTATCTGTTTGTTCAAGGTCAAGGGTGTTATTTTTCAGACGTTTTCGATAGCCCAGGTTGAACAGGTGTTTATCGTCAGACTTGTAATGCAGGAAATAGTTTTGTTTTGACAGTTTGTCGTTCGTGGTATCCCACTGTACGTCGAAATTACTCTGCCAGTGCCCCCATCGAGTATCAAGCTCGGCGATTATATCAGACTGTCGGGTGTTATCTATGGTGTTACTGGCCGTGGTCGCGAGTGATACACGCCGGTCTTCGAAGAAAAAAATCTGCCCGATACTGGCGCGCAGAAATTCTATACCTGTATCGGGGTTTAATATGCGGCTGGTCAGGGCGACGGTAAGCTGGTTGGTATCGCCAATGCGGTCACCACCGATAAATCGGTTGTCACGAAATAGCTGTGCCACACTGAACTCTGGTGTGCTGGTATCAAATATCGGGATATCACCCTGTTCTACGAAAGGGACATTCAGGTAATACAGGCGTGGCTCCAGTGTTTGCTGGTAGCCATTTTCAAAGTATCGCTCAAAAAACAGGCCAGCATCGATACTGGTCATAGGCAGGTTGCGGTTATCTATGGTCTGAGAGGTACCGGGTATCGTGGTATTGCCCCTGGTTCCTATATCATATTGGGTGTGGCTGAATTTTATTGCCGGTTTGAAAAACCAGGCGGTTCCACTCAGTGGTAGTTGAAGTCCGGGGCGGAGTGTCAAACGTGAGCCAGTGGTCTTCGTACTATCTTCATGGGTGAAGTCGACAAATTCAGAATCCAGAGTAAATAGCAATCCACTGTCTGTTATTTTGGTATCACCATTGAGTGTCAGTTGGGGTAATCGCTCATAAGGGCGGTTACTGATGGCGATCGAGCGGTCAATGGTTTTTATATCCTGCAACAGGGCGCGCATGTGCCAGTTGCTCAGGTCGTAACGTAATATGGCATTACGAAACAGGTGGGTCTGGGTGGTGCTGCGCAGGCCATTGGAGAAATCATTGAAGTATTCAGGGTCGGAGATGTCCTGTAGATCTATATCGAGTAACAGGTTGGGTAGCAAGCGTGTATGTTGCTGGTAACGTACCTGATA
>DROB01000423.1 GCA_011321985.1 Gammaproteobacteria bacterium
AGAGTCCCGGATTGTGATTCCGGTCGTCGTGGGTTCGAGCCCCATCGTCCACCCCATTTCAAATTAGTGAACACTGTTCCTGATTAAACCGAAGCGATTGAAGCTGTATCGCTGAGGTTATTTGTGACTATATGGCAGAATAGAGGCACCAAAACCTCTGGTTAAGAGTTCTGGTCTCTGGCCATTGCCCAATAGTTAGTTTTGCCAAAAGTTTGATGGCGGTGAATTTTTGCAGGCAATGCCTGTATTTTATGTCCATAGATGGGCAAAATTTCGCAAGGAGACAGGAAGTCGATGCGATTATTTGCTAAAATCAGCACCTTATTGCGAGAGTGGCGGAATTGGTAGACGCGCTGGTTTTAGGTACCAGTGTCTTTGACGTGAGAGTTCGAGTCTCTCCTTTCGCACCAATTATTCTTAATCGAGTTACCCATAGTATAAATGGGGAGTTCATTGTGGTCTTAAATTTATAGAGGTAATTATGCAAGTTTCAGTGGAAACAGGCGAGGGTCTGGAGCGAAGATTGACCGTTCAGGTGCCTGCAGAAACCGTCGAATCAGAAGTAAATAATCGACTGAATTCATTAAAAAATACCGTTCGAATCGATGGTTTTCGTCCCGGTAAAGTACCTCTTAAAGTTCTCAAGCAGAAATATGCAGGCAGTATCTTGCAGGAAGTAGCCAGTGAGCTGATGCAGCGCACATTCCGGGAAGCGATAACACAGGAAAAGCTGAGCCCGGCCGGTGATCCGCAGATAGAGACGCAGGATCTCGTTCTTGGGCAGGTTATGGAGTATACCGCTATCTTTGAGGTTTATCCTGAACTGTCGCTGGCTCCAGTCACCGATCTGTCGATAGAAAAAGTCGAAGCCAGTGTCGAAGATACTGATGTCGATAATATGATCGATGTCCTACGTAAACAGAAGATGGACTGGGTCGAAGTCGATCGTGCCTGTGCAGATGAAGACCGTATCAGTATCGATTTTGTCGGCACCATCGAAGGTGAAAAATTTGATGGCGGCAGTGCCAGCGACATGCCGATGGTATTGGGTGCGGGTCAGATGATCCCGGGTTTCGAGGAAAAATTAACCGGTTTGAAAGCGGCAGAAGAAACAAGCTTCAAGGTACCGTTTCCAGAGGACTATGCCGCAAAAGAATTAGCTGGCAAGGAAGCCGAATTTGCTGTCACGGTGAAAAAGGTAGAAGAACCCAGATTACCGGATGTCGATGAAGGTTTTGCCAAAGCCTTCGGTGTAGAAAGTGGTGACACGGTGCAGCTCAAATCTGAAATTAAAGACAATATGGGGCGTGAGCTGAACAGACGTTTGCGGTCGTTACTGAAAGACAACGTTATGGACGCGTTGATCCAGGCTAACCCTGTCGATGTACCCGCTGCGATAGTTGTTCAGGAAGCAGAGACATTAAAACAACAGACGGAAGCCCAGACTCCGGGCAGTGACCTGTCACTCGATTCCTTTATGGATTCCGCCAAACGTCGTGTGCAACTGGGCATGGTGCTGGCTGAAGTGGCCAAGGTAGCGACGCTGAATGCTACGGCGGATACCGTAAAAGCCAAAGTTGAAGAAATGGCTAAAGATTATGACGACCCTGACGAGTTTATTAACTACTATATGGGCAACCCGGAATTACTGCGAGGTGTAGAGACACTGGTGATGGAAGATGCCGTGGTCGAATGGGTTGCTGATCAGGCAACGATAACATCAAAAAGCAGTAATTTTGATGAAGTGATGAACCCTGAAGGTAAATAAGAAGTCCCAATGAGCGAGCGGTAAAATTTGACCACCGATTTTATGATGTATGCAGCGGGTGTGCATGCGCCTGTTCTGGATGGTAATTGACACTAAAATTAAGGCATAAGCTAATGACAGATAATAATTACAATAATAGTGCAACTGAAGCGCAATCATTAAATCTGGTTCCCATGGTGGTAGAACAGACACCACGCGGTGAACGCTCTTATGATATCTACTCTCGCCTGCTGAAAGAACGTGTAATATTTGTCGTCGGTCAGGTCGAAGACCATATGGCGAATCTGATCGTTGCGCAGCTGCTCTTCCTGGAGTCAGAAAATCCGGATAAAGATATCTCTATGTACATCAATTCCCCCGGTGGTTCGGTGACAGCAGGCCTGGCTATCTATGACACCATGCAGTTTATCAAACCTGATATCAGTACCTTGTGTATCGGGCAGGCAGCCAGCATGGGTGCGGTATTACTGGCAGCTGGTAGTAAGGGTAAACGGTATTCATTACCGCATTCTCGAGTGATGATCCATCAGCCGCTCGGTGGTTTTCAGGGGCAGGCATCTGATATCGATATCCATGCCAAAGAAATCTTGAAGATCCGTGAGCAATTAAACCAGTTGTTAGCTGATCATACGGGTCAGAGTATCGAGACGATAGATAAAGATACCGAACGTGATAATTTCATGGGTGCAGAAACGGCAGCAGAATATGGCCTGATAGATGAGGTACTGAGTACTCGTAAATAGTCGGCACTCCGGGAGTGTGGTTAGCATGATTTTAGTGCTATAACGGATCTGGTCAGTTTTTGACCAAACCCGGGTATTTAGATGAAACAATGGAATTAGGGCTGTTTGGGCTCAGTTCTGGCTTCGAATTTGTGAAATCAGACACAAAAAAGGGAATTTTTCTTTTTTTTGGTTCAAATATAACCCCAAATCCTGCACGAAATTTGTCTATACGCTATTGTTTATGTGGCAAAGGCAATATTTTTCTACTTTGTGTAAGATTTACTTGAAAGATTGTGTCCAAATTGGCAAGGTTATAGTCGTATTGGCGTGTTGAGAGAGAGTTATGAGTGACGATAGAAATACCACCGGTAACGATTCTGAAAAGCTTCTTTATTGTTCCTTTTGCGGTAAGAGCCAGCATGAAGTCAAAAAATTGATCGCAGGGCCATCGGTCTATGTCTGCGATGAGTGCGTTGAATTGTGTAATGATATCATCCTTGAAGAATTAGAAGATGAGACCAGCTCGGCGGTAAAAAAACTGCCGACACCGCGCGAGATCAATGCCATCCTGAACGATTACGTTATCGGTCAGGCAACTGCCAAAAAAATTCTCTCAGTGGCCGTTTACAACCACTATAAACGTCTTGAAGTAAAACATAAAAAAGACGATATCGAGTTATCCAAAAGTAATATCCTGATGATCGGGCCTACCGGCTCAGGTAAAACGTTGCTCGCAGAAACCCTGGCGAGATTGCTGGAAGTCCCTTTTAC
>DROB01000424.1 GCA_011321985.1 Gammaproteobacteria bacterium
TAAAAGGGTCAGTTTTCCAGAAACTGAAATACAAACTATTATCGAAGAAACTCTTTGCACAGTAGATGATGTAGTTTCTAACGTCGCATCACGCTTACCCCGCGATTTTCCTGATCATATTGCTACTCCTATATTTGAAGGCATAAAGAAAGTAACAAAAAGGTTTTAGCTTCTACTCTAACTGCAAACTTACCTGTATGGTTCTTCGAACAATCAGAACAATCGGGGACAAACAATCGGGGACAGACCACGATTCTCTCACTTCAGTGGACAACCAGCCTTATCCGGTAATCAATCCTGGACACCCATAAATCGCCTTCCCTAGTCCTCAAGATTAGTATGACATAGCACTGAGCGCATATTAGCAATCAGTGCCAACAATTGATTATTGCTAATACTGTAGTACACCTTTTGGGCATCTTTGCGTGACTTGATGATGTTTTTACTCTTTAGCAGATCCAGATGCTGGGAAGTGTTGCTTTGTGATGTGCCTATCTTCTCCATTATATCGCCCACTGAAAGTTCTTCATTGCCCAGGGCACAGATGATTCGCCAGCGTAGCGGGTTGGCCATCGCCTTCAGTGCGTTCGACGTGAGAGTAGCCTCTTCTACTGATTGCTCCTCTGGTGATGCAGGTTGATCTTTACTCATACAGAATCTCCAGTGTCTAATTCAGACAGGTTTGATACAGACTGGTCATTATCTATCTTTACATAACCGGTCATATTTTTGGCGATACAGATAATATCCGTGACGGCTTCTGCCGCGCCAAACAGTGCGGTGCGTGAGAACAGAATTGGCACAAGGGTGCCGCTCTTGGCAATAAATCGTGCTTCGACATCCCTGACTACGCCAGTACGAATCATCGCGTCTAACCAGGTTCCCATGAAGGCCTCAGCCTGTTCGTCCTCGGCTTCTTCAAAGACATCACCGATGCTCAGGCCGACCAGCTCCGTTTCCTCGTAACCCAGCATTTTCTGCGCGGCAGGATTGGTGGATTTGATCTGTCCTTCTGGTGAGAGTACCAGTAGTGCCTCACCCATGGTATTCAATAGCCTTTCCTGATATCGCCTGATCTGCTCCAGCTCAGCCGTGCGTTGCGCTACTTTTTCCTCCAGCAGCACGTTCAGTGCGCGTTCTTTTTCGATCAGGCGGAAATAGGCCGTCAGTTTATTCAGCAGCAGATTATCGTCGATGGGCTTCAACAGGTAATCGGCAGCACCCACTTGGTAACCCTTCTGCTGGAACTCGTCTGTCTTGTAAGCAGCGGTGAGGAATATCACCGGAATATCGCGCGTCTTCTTGCGCACCTTGAGCATGGAAGCGGTTTGAAAACCATCCATCTCTGGCATCTGCACATCAAGGATAATCAGATCGACATCATTCTCGGTGAGCGCGAGATTGACCGCCTTCTCCCCACCATCAGCCTCGATGACGCGTACGTCAGTATATTTCTCGATCAGACTACGCAGGGTAAATAGATTGTTTGGATTGTCGTCGACAATCAGCACCTTGAACCCGGCGTAACGTTTTTGTTCTGTCATGACTTACCCGTCTCCTCATTTAAGACCCGGCTTTTTAAGACCTGGCTCAGCACGCTGTGTAGCTCATGGACATCGATCGGCTTGACTAAATAATCACCGACACCCAGTGCCAGCCAGCGCGCTCTATCGTCGTCGCCCGCCTTCGCTGAGAGACCAATACAGGGCAGTGCGGCAAACTGTGGCTGCTCGCGAATAGCGCCAGCCAATGCCAGACCGTCCATCCCGGGCATCATAACATCGAGCAAGGCGACCGCTATGTCGGATGCCTCTTCCAGTGTTTCCAGTGCTTCTTCAGCATCACCCGCGGCGATCACTTCCAGCCCCCATCCTTCAAGTACCGGCGTTAAGGCCAGCAGGTTGCGCATATCATCATCCACCAACAGGATCCGTGCGCCCCTGAAGTTAGCCATCGGGAAGTCAGCAACCGGGACATCTGCCACAGGGATAGATTCAGATCGTTCTGTTTGAGAGTCAGCCCATTCTTTTACAATCCGCTTGTCGTCACCTGTATCATCACTGTCATCGTCATGATCACTCGGCTCTAATCGCTCCGGCAACATAAGCGTGAAGGTTGCCCCCTGCCCTGGCTGACTGTCCACCGCAATGTGCCCGCCCAGAAGATCCGCGAGATTACAACTGATCGAGAGCCCTAGCCCGGTGCCACCATATTGCCGGCTGGTTGAACCATCTGCCTGTTGAAAGGCATCGAAGATCAGTTCGTGCTTGTCTTCCGGTATACCGATACCTGTATCCGTAACACTGAACCTGACAGGCCACCGGCTATCTGACACATCACGTTCCAGGCGCAAGGTAATCTGCCCCTGTGCGGTGAACTTTATCGCGTTAGCCATGAAGTTTTTCAAAATCTGCGCGAGTTTATCGGCATCTGTCAGCAAGGTTTCTGGTGCCGACGGTTGGCACTCCACCACTAGTTTCAGACCTTTGTCATCTGTGACTGGCTTGAACAGGTCGTGGATGTCGTTGAACAGATCCACCATCGTTACTTCGTGCAGATGCAGATCCAGTCGCCCGGCTTCGATCTTTGATAGATCAAGGATATCGTTGATCAGTTGCGACAGATCCTGTCCCGCCTTGTTGATCACCTGCGCCTGCTGCTTTTGTTTGTCATCCAGCCCCTGTTCTTCTGATGCCAACAACTTCGACAGCAATATAATCGAATTCAACGGGGTACGCAGTTCATGACTCACATTGGCAAGAAACTCTGACTTGTAACGGTTGGTCTTTTCCAGTTTCGTCGCATAATCGCGAAGCTCGCCACGGTTCTTCGCATGTTTTTCTGACAAGGTGGTCAGCTTGTCTCCCAGTGCACGCACCTCCTGTGGGCCGGTCCAGTCAAATTTCACAGGCTTGTCCTCTTCAAGCATGCGCGCGATACCACCGGTGAGTGATGCCTGAATTTTTTCGGCACGATTCGCGAACCGATAGGCCACGATGAATACCAGCAGGACCATGGCGAACAGAATACCTGCTGTTCGCAGTTCCAGATTTTGACGGAAGGTATCCAGAGGCGATGAATCGACGAAGCGGCCCACCCAGAGAGGGCCGGAATCGGTGGTTGCAAATAACGGTATCCAGATTGCCTCTCGCCCATCTTCCCCTTTCCAGAGATTCAGGTTACCGGCTTTGAACAAACCATCCAGACCAGGAAAATCGGCAAAAGCGGTGGATGCCGCTTCATTAGCACCTACCTCTTTCAAATACCTGCCGTTGTCATGCACCCAAAGGGTATCCTGGAAGGCTCGCGCCAGACCGCCAATATCGAGATTGATTACAACGACACCGATAGGAGGCACCGAAGTAGCCGCCCCTGAACGCCAGGCTTCCTGCACAAACACGGGAGTGATCAACTGCAGATTCATATAACGGGTAGGATTAACCCGACCAGCCTGTTCGTCAATTTTAATGTAGCTGGTAATGACTTGACCCCGTCGCGCTCTGATACCCTGATAGAAAAAAGACTGATCGAGATTGACCTTATGGTGCTTCTCGATATACATCCCCTGGGTATTCAGGTCACTCTGCATCAACAGGCGTTGGTTACCGTCTCTATCGACGAATAAGACCTGCACGACATCAAGCCGATCAGACACCAGGCGATTCATCCAGTCGGTGTAACGTCCCTGCACCATCTCCAGTTCCGATCCATCCTGACCAGACATCAGCTGCTTGATGTAGGGAAACCGGGATATGATGCGCACTATCTCTCGCCGACTGGCAATGTGCTGGTCAAGCTCACGAAAGTCAGCACGAAGCTTCTGCAGGTAGGCATCATTGTAGAGCTGGGTCAACCGATCGAACATCAGCGGCTGATTAATCAGCTGATGAGCGATCAGAGGAGCCAGGCCAAATAGAAAGAGTATTAGCAGGACCTGTGTGCGAAGTTTGATACGCATAATTAGCGGATTATCGTTCTGTTAGGAAGAAAGCAGTGAACTGACTCAATTATAGCTTAGGGGTAAAAAATAATCCCTCTATCAATTAATCCAGTTAATCCTGGACACCCATAAATTGCCTAACATCAACTCACACATTAATTATAGTTAATTCAATTAACTAGCTGTCCACCTAAGATAGATCAGTTTGTGGGTGTCCATATTACCATCATGCCTGTTTGGCGCATTGTGGCGGTGCATCAAGGGGCATTTTCCGTTGATTTATCTCCAGTTTTTTTAACAGGGTTTTCCTGGCTTTATGCAAGCGACTCATCACCGTGCCTACAGGTATATCCAGTGCTTGCGCGACATCGCAATAAGTCAGTTCGCTCAGGTCCACCAGTGCGATGACCTGACGTTGCTGTAATGTTAGATCATTTACCGCAATCCTGACCTGTCTGATTATATCCATTTCCTGACATTTACCAAATGGCCCATGGTCATAAGACGGCAAATTTAGCTGGTCATCTATATTGTCGTGCTTTCTCTGTTTGCGGAGGTGCTGATACCAGTGATTTTTCATGATGCTGCAAACCCACCCGAACAGGCAGTTTTTATCACGGAGCTGTCTATGGTTTTTCATTGCGGAGACGATAGTTTCCTGTACCAGATCATCAGCAAGCATTTGGTCGCCACACCAGACGACAGCTATACGATAGAGCCGTTCTCTGGTGTTGATTATTCGATCGTGCAACCTCGTAGTTGGACATAACGTAATGTTTCCCATATTCCATTCCTGTAGAGCAGTCAGTTTTCCGCATTCAGCATCATGTCTTTTTGTGAACCATGAAACAAGAAGACTGCATTTACGTTAGTTTTATTCCATAAAAGGAGATTTTTTATAAATAACAGGTGCTCCGAATTTATTTTAATTTGTTAATTGAGTGATAAGGCAGGAATTCGCCAGGGAAAGATGATAATTATTTATTTATCATAACCATATGATTTAATAAATAAATTTATATTTTATTAAAAATACTTAAAGAAATAGTGAATAAAACCACCTTCTACAACCTCTACCTCTGCATGGCCCGAATAAACAAGAGTGATGATTACTACTAATCGTTGATTTTCACCAATAACTCACGCATTTCAGGAGGAAACACAAAACAAAACCAGTAAATTAGATAGATTTTTCTTGGATTCAAAATTAATTACTATATTTTTTAATATTAATAAAACTTCAAATAAAAAAAGCACGGGGAAATGAAATGAAAAAATGCAAACTAACAATAATTGCCGGCGTCATCGCTGGTATTAGTGGGGCTGCACAGGCCGGAAGAACTGATGTTGTTGATGCTTTTATGTCAAGGATAAGCGCGGATGCAGCAAGTGGTGATAAAGTCAGCACTGTCCGCAACCAGTGTGGTGGTAGCCTTGAGGGATGGGACGATGCCACGGCTGATATCGAAATATCTCAAAAAGGATCAAGCAGCAGAGTCGAGATCAAACTTAAAAAAGCCAGGCCTGATACTTTGTATACCGTCTGGGTACGCATGAAAGGTTCTGCCCATGGAGGTGCCCAAAATGGTGGCACTACTTTTGGTGGCAGCCCGATAACCGGCGGCGGTGCTACACCTTTGGCTAACTCCAGCCACCTGGACCAGTTGATCAATGACTGGCTTGGTAGTGGCAGCCCAATTGCAGGCAACTCTTTTAACACCAATGCATCAGGTACCGGAAAGTTTAAAGCCATTCTTGATTTCCCTGTTGTTGGTGGCGCTTATCCTTTTAACAGAATGTCGCACGGTGCACACCTGTTGGCACAGACTAAAAATCCCAATGCATGGCCAAATCCTACTGCCATTGTAAATCCTTCTGATCCAGGCATTGGTGGCCCTTCGACACCTTTCATGATCCGTGTAGTCTCACATTGTCAGGATGGCCTGACCCACGGGCTATCACCTGCTAAACGAGAAGCATGGTTCCAGTATCCCTGATTGTTAAAAATAACGAGGACGCTTGATTCAAACAACAGTATTCCATGGATGGAACAATCGGGGACAGACCACGATTACTTTGGTTTTTCTGTAACGGGGAGGATAGCCTTTCTCGACTGTGCGGACTTCCCATGGTTTGCCAGGGCACTCCTGAACAAATATCATAAACTCTGGCGAAACCCGAAAGCAGGAATCAAGGCACTGCTTTGAAAGCATGCTTATTGCATTAAGTGCATCAACACAGGCAATTTGTTACGCTATACTTCACAAATTGCCTTTTATGCCGAGCGTTTATGTTTTCAACGAAACAGAGATATGAAATATAAAGGAAGTTGTCATTGTGGTGCCGTACAGTATGAGGTAGAAGCTTCAGGTGAAATCGAGTGCCAGGAATGCAATTGTTCTATCTGTTCAAAGTCAGGGTATTTGCATTTGATTGTACCAAAGTCAAAATTTAAGTTACTAGAGGGTGAGAGCTATCTAACAACTTATACGTTTGATACAGGTGAAGCAAAGCATAGATTTTGTAAAGTTTGCGGAATCAAGTCGTTTTATATTCCGAGATCGAACCCTGATGGTTATGACGTAAATGTTCGCTGTTTAGAGCCACAGCCGAAGAAAATCAATATTCATCTTTTCGATGGAAAAAACTGGGAAGAACATGCCCATGAGCTCAGCCATCTTAGTAAAGACGCGTAACAGGAAAATTAACACGGAACCGTCAGAAGACGGGAATGAAGGGGTCGGTGACAAACAGGAAGTATTTACTTTTTTAATCGGCCCTCATTCATTAAGACCCATTTTACCTCTATTGTGCCACTGCTCGCGGGAAACTCTTTAGAACTTTTACTCTATTATTTCTCTCATGAAAAAATAAAAAAGCGGATACATGAGAACCATCTATCTCAGCTATTTTTCCGACATCAGGGGCATAAAAAGTATATCGCTGATCTTTTATATTGACGGCACCAATATTGATCTCATATTCATCAGATATGAGGATCGCGTCAAACTTTCCTGCCGGTGTATTCACTTCGAAACGTCCCTCATAAACTTTATTCGAAAGTAACTTGCCATTGTACGCAACTGCATCAGGCTCAGATACATCATATACCTTTAAGTTACTTTCGCTTTTCCATCGCTGTCCCTGCCCTGCCCCTGCTGGCAGTAAAAGATGAGGGGATAACACTACCCGGTAGCCTGAATTAAGGTCTGTTTGCGCTACCAGGTGAACATTTCCTTCACTGTCAACTCGCCACTCTTCGATAAAATCATTATCAATTTTCAAGGTCCACTTCTTTAATTTATCTTTCCCGCTATCAACCTTACTGTGCGTTTCAAAAGAAGCATCAGGACTATCACTCTCCGTCGTAACTAATCGGTAGTTATAATTCCCGGGATAACCCGAGATATACACATAGGGATCGGTAATAACAATACCCGGAAGAGAATCACCCACCGTATTTTTTCCAAGTTGAGATAGTTTTTCCCTTATATTCACTTCTGGTGCTCTGGCATCTTCCGCAAACACCTGGTTACCGATGCACATTAAGCAGATAAAATAAACTCCTGACTTTTTCGTTTTTAACTGCATAAGCAATATAGGAAAATATGGACTCAACAAATCCGCTACACCAAGCTGTATTTCATGGTATGCCATATGGAAGGCAATATCAAATAGACTCGACTTCACGTGATAGATCAATCTGTTAACTGTAGTTTGCAGAATCATAGCTGCGACTATAGGCAACTCTATTAACGCATAGCAGAAGTCAGAACAATGAGGTGCTTGATAAGGGGTTCACCAGTCTCAAGGATCGAAGAGCTAAAGCCAGGAGCGTACCCACACGACCCTTCGCTTTTGTGTACTTGATTCATCAAACCAATTCCGACTAATATATCCCCATGTTAAAATACCTGCCGGGCATCCTGATCATACAAGCCGCTACTGTGGCTATGACGCTTGCGGCAATAAAATCGGATGATCAGGAACTTTGGCTGGCAGTATTATTGCTTGCTCTGATCATGGGTCTGGTGACTGCCTTCTGGTTTGGCTCCATTGCCAGCCACGCTAAAAAAGACGCACTGATACATGCCAAAGATGAATTTTCCAGAGAGCGGGAAAAATTACGCGTTAACGCCGAACGCCAGAAGACCCGATTACTCCGCAAAAGTCACGAAGAGATCCGTAAGGAAACCAACCGTGCGCATGCCAGAACCAGCTTTAAACTGGGCGCGGGTTTTATCGGTATTATTGGTGCTGGCACATTGATGATATTCACCCAGTTTCTTACATTGGGTTTATTGACACTGGCGGTCGGTGGTGGCGCACTGGGCGGCTATCTCATGCGTGTTCGACATGAGACCGTATCACGACAGAAAGAAACTTCTGCCATCAATGATGAAAGAAAACCGGCTATTGAGACCCGACCTGGCAAGGGTGATTCCTGCTAGGCTCTCTTCCTGCCCCGCGCTTAACTCTATTACCTGCAGTCTTTTAGTTACAAATGAGAACAGGCTATATAAAATGCCCGGTATCCAGTGCAAAAAAGGCTTTAACCCGTCAGTGATAAATTCTAATTTCGACAAGCGTTTACTGATCGAACAGATACGTTACCTGGAAACGCAGCATCCGCTTGCCTGTGATACTGAGGAGCCTTTTTCTGATTTTAACGTACACAGAGATTTTGAAGACCGTCTGTGGTTGCGGGCTCAGTGTCTCGTTGAGCAACATGGTTTATCTTCGCTGCTGGGCCGCGCGGCAAGACTGTCTCGCTATGTCAGAACACTGGTTTTTGTCGTGGCGGCTTTATTGGGTGCATTGGGCAGCGTATATGCGATTACCGACAGTGATACCATCAACATCTACTGGTTGTTACTGGTCCTGCTCGGTTTTAATCTACTTTCGATGCTGCTGTGGCTGACAGGCATCAGCCTGAATAGTGAAGGTTTAACCTCAGGAATGCTGGCCCGATTAACAGGCTGGTTACCCGGGTACCTCAAACACAGGAGCCAGGCTAACGATTCTGCCAACAATAAGACCAGCACACAGGCAGACCGGGCATGGCTGCACTGCCAGTTTTCAGGAGCTGTAGGCAAGTGGCAGCTGAGCAAGTTGAGCCACCAGTTATGGCTGACTTATCTCTTCACCGGCCTGGTGTTTTTAGTATTATTGTTAATGGTTCGTCAGTATGATTTTGTCTGGGGCACCACCCTGTTATCTGACAGCATCTTCATAAAAATAACGGACGTTTTAAGCATGCCACTCGATAGTTTAGGCTTCGCAACACCTTCGCCAGAACTGATTCATGCAACACGGATTGGCTCATTGCCACCTGATGCCGCACAGACCTTAACGGCTGAACATCGCACCCACTGGGCGCAGTTCCTGCTGGGTTCACTGCTGTGTTTTGGCATCGCGCCACGGATACTGCTGCTTGGCTGGTCGGCGATGATGTGCCGTCGCGCCAAACACCGTTTCACGCTGGATTATTACCTGCCTTATTATATTAATTTGCGTCAGCGCCTGATGCCACTGGCAAGTCATGGCGAGATAGTCGATGCAGACAGCTCGCCTCCGACTATCGCCAAACCCCGGGTTAAAACACCTGCACCGCATGCCCTCCCCGTTGACACGTTATGGGTAGCAGTGGAACTCGGTGATAACATGCACTGGCCGCCTGCATCGATCAATAAGGTCAGTGACCTCGGGCAGGTGGTTGATCGTGCATCACTGGAACTTGTCCTGCAACGCCTGCAGGGTAATAAACACCCGATAGTCGCAGTAGCTGTATCATCGGCCCGCTCCCCTGATCGTGGTGTACAACGTACCATCACCGGTTTGATGTCGAACAGTGCGCAACGCTGGCTGGTGTTATTAAAAGAACATACAGATGAACCTGTTTCGAGCACGCGACTGGCGGCCTGGTACCGACTGGCCGAAACGTGCAATGTTCCCGCCGATCATGTCATCACCATGATCATGGAGTAGGCTCATGCCAGAGAACAGACACGAAAGCCGTTACCCGACGATAAATGTTGCTGTAGTCGGGCACACCAATGCCGGAAAAACATCATTGATCCGCACCCTGCTGAGAGATGATCAGTTTGGTAATATCGACGATGCAGCGGGCACCACACGTGTTGTAGAAAAGTCGGTCATCTTTGCTGGTGATGATGCAGTATTGACGCTGTTTGATACCCCCGGTTTTGAGGATTCGAGTGCTTTACTGCAGACACTTGATAATCTGTCACAGACCATCGGAGCTAAATTGCCTGCAGATCTGTTACGCGGCTTCCTGTCACAGGCAGAAAAATTTCCTGATTTCGAACAGGAAGCCAAAGTGTTGCGGCAATCTCTCAGCAGTGATGTGCTGCTGTATATCATCGATGTGCGTGAACCCCTGCTGGGCAAATACAGCGATGAAGTCGAAATATTGAGCAAGGCCGGTAAACCGATTCTTCCGGTGTTTAACTTCATTGCCGGTAACAGCGAATCTCTGAAACGCTGGCGCGAGCAGATGGCACGCTTTAATCTGCACGCAGCACTGGAATTTGATACCGTGGCTTTTGATTTCGAAGCCGAAAAAAGACTCTACCAGAAACTGCAAAGCCTGCTCGAACGGCATTACGATACACTGCAGACGTTAATCGACTACCGCCAGGAAGTATGGAAGAACCTGGTTCATGCCGCTGCGCAGCGTATCTTTCAATTGCTGACTGAAGTTGCCTGTTATCGTCGTGAAGTAGCGGGTAAAGAGGGCATCTCTGATGCTGATGTGACATCGATGCAAGCCTTCGTACGCCAGGCGGAACAGTCGGCATTGCGTGATCTGCTATCCATATTTTCTTTCACGCAGAAAGATGTCGATCTGCAACAACTGGCGGTGCACGATGGACGATGGGAGCTGGATATATTCTCTCCACATGCATTAAAAGACTTTGGCCTGAATGCCGGCGCGACTGCACTGAAAGGGGCAGCAGCCGGTGCCGGCATTGATCTGATGGTGGGCGGCATGAGCCTCGGTGCAGCGACCGTGCTGGGCGCGGCACTGGGTGCGGGCTGGGCGACATTGCGCCGCTACCAGCAGGAACTAGCCGCTGCCTGGCACGGACATAGATGGCTGTGTGTTGACGATGACACGGTCAGCCTGCTGTACCTCCGGCAACGCAGATTACTGCTCACCCTGACACAGCGCGGGCATGCAGATCAGAGCAATATAAAACTTGCAGATAATGGCGAACATGCGCTACCAAAGCGATGGCATAAAGTCGTAAAGGTGCTGCGCCAGAAACCTGAATGGCAACACGACGCATCATCCAGTGAAGCGTATCTGCAATTACAGGCAGAGATCGTAGAGTGGCTGACTACGGACGAAAGGAGGGTTAGCAGATAAACTCAATCATTTTCAGCTACTGCCGCATATATTATACCGTTAGTGATATGACGAAGAAATATTTCACTCGACCATGCACCTTTAGAGTGGCCCATAACGCTGCAAAACACCCTGCCTTTACCTTGCTCTCGCAGCCAGGCAACCGGGTGAAAATCTCCATGAATCCCACCTTCGTAGGTTGATTCATCAACCAGGATCAAAGGTGTAATATCCCGTGATATTGCTGCAAAGTTGTACCATTCATCCTGACGCTGCCATCGCTTGGGAAGCCCCCTGTTTACTCGATGCTCTCTATTGGTCAACATAATACTTGCCTTCTGGATTTCAGGATGCCCGGAGAAACGAACACCTAGCAGACCACTGAACCAGGGCCAGTCCTCTTCTGCACGAATACCGGCATGCAGGATGACGACACCGTGCCCTGATTCAATATATTTTCGAAAGGCATTCTGCTGTGCAACATTTAAAATATCACCGCTGTTATTGATGAAGATTACAGCATCGAACCGGAGTAGACCCTGTCTGGAGAAGACCTTCGGATCAGACGAAGCCGTAACCTGAAAACCTGTTTTAACGCCAAGATTTTTGATTGATTCGACAGCGACCGGGGTGGAAGCATGTTGGTAGCGTCCGGGTTCTGTTTTCGTAAAGATCAGTACTGCAAAAGTTTTCTGGCTTAACGGCTGTCTTAACGACGTTTGCACTACATCGGCCGCACTCAGTACGGACGTGCTTGACAACATGATCATACAAATCGCAAAGATCTTTGTCATTGTCTTATTCTTCAACATGGTTTCTATAACCCATTAAACCAGATCCCCGTACTCAAACACCGGTTAATTTTTTGAAGAGTACAGACCATGTCCGTAGTAATTATTTACTTCTGACCGGTTACTGAAGGCAGCCTATTCGACTTGTACTGACCACGATATTATCGAACAGCAATCCTGCCTCGCTGTGCGCTTCATGGTGAAACAAGCCCAACCAGAAATGATTCAGTTGCACGCTTGAGTCAGTGCGAAGCCACATATTATTCCATGGACCCACAGGCTTATTATCAACCCAGAAGTTGAGTGAACCTGTGCCATCATCAGC
>DROB01000425.1 GCA_011321985.1 Gammaproteobacteria bacterium
AAGTGACAAAAACCGGGGTTACGAAAGCTGAAACAGCGAAGCGGAGCAGCATTTCTCTGGCAGCAGTGGCCAAGGAAATCGGCCGCGTCCTGGCCAGCGTGGGCGCCTGGCTGGCACAGATGACGGCGAAGCTGTTTTCCTGGTTTGCCAGTATGGGGCCGCTGGGTATTCTCGCCGGTTTGGGTGCGGTGCCGGCGCTGATTGCCAGCGTGAAAGCGATGGTCAAGTCCGCGGCGAAATTCAAGGACGGGGGTGTTGTCAAAGAGCAGATTTTCGGTCTGATCGGCGAGGCCGGGGATAGCGAGGCGGTTATCCCGCTGAATGCCCGCGGTGCGGAGTTTATGGCGCAGCTCGTGCCGCAGATCACCGTACCGGTCCCGGTGGTTGTCGGCGCCGGCACCGGTATAACCAGCGAGGAGTTCCGCGGCCTGAAGGAGGATATGGTCGCGGCGATACGGGATATACGGATTGAGATCCGGAGCGAGTTGGATGCGTTGCAGTTTTTTCGGGATGAGTTCCCGCGCTACGAGAAAGCAGAGATTAAGAGGAGATTATAATGGCTTGGGAGATAAAAGAGTTCTACACCAATCAAGACGGCACTTTGTCAGGCTCTGAAACAAAAATTAACATCGTTCAGAGCGGGATCAAGATAGATGAAACCGTTGGTGATGAATTATTTTTGAAAAGCGGTGATTTGCGGATTGTTACAGATAGAGATTGGACGATCGAGGGGCTTCTTCCTCCAACTGCAGGCTACTGGGTTTCTGTTTACAAGGATGGGCAACTGTTTGGTGTTTATAGCATTATGCACAGGGACAGAGTGCAATCGTTTAAATATGGAGACCTGAGCGAATATAGGTTGCGGTCATTACAGAGTGTTTTTTATCAGGATATCGCCGGCGTCACGACAAATTATAGCGCCACAAGTTCGGAATGGAACAATGCTTTAAACACAGGTGCGTTTAATCTCAATCAGTTTAACCTTGTAGGCAGTACTGATTATGACCGGTATGCTTTTAGCTTAGGGGACATCTTTTCAGCATTGTCCGGCAAACACGACGATAAAGGATATCTTATTGATTCTGTGTCCCATCCCATACCGACCATGACTTCTACGGTGCCTGCCCTTATTAGAGGGCACAGCAAAGAGACTGCGGTAGATACGCTTAGCGACGCAGTTGAATGGACATTCTACGGAAACCCGTATGTGTCACCCCAAAAGTATTGGGACATGACCTGGAAGGACATGTTTAAAATCGCCAGTTTTGGCTGGAATGCTTTTATTTTGGTACGTCCGAAAATTGTCAGCGGTCAGCTTAAAATTGATTTGGAGATTATACCTAAAAGTAAAGTATCGCCTGGCAGCACAGTATCCACACAGTGGGTGAGCCTCAAAAAAGAATGGTACAAACACAAGCTTTCAGGCGTTAAAATAACGATTATCAACGATGAATTTACCCAGGGGGATACAAATGCAAGCAATGTTTTTGATCGATCGCTTGATGTCGCAAACCCGGCATACACAGCGCCACCAGGTTATGACATCGCTGATATGCTTTACTGGATAGATTGTAGCTACAGGTCAGCTACAGTGAACGGTTACCCTGATTATGACCAAAATGATGCCTACTTTGAAACAGGGAAAGTCGAGCCATACTACTCGCAAATAATCAGTAAAGGGCATGGTTACAAGGGTAAATGTATTTATGAAGGCCAAAAACTTCTCGAC
>DROB01000426.1 GCA_011321985.1 Gammaproteobacteria bacterium
CCAGCGCTACCAGTTGTGCTTTTTTATAGCGTTCAAATAAACCAGGCAGTGCCGCCCCCGTACCGGCACCAGCATCCAGAATGAAGCGTGGATGTATTCTGACTACATCGAGTTTTTCCAGCAGACGTTTGCAGACTTCGTTCTGTAATACTGCAAATTGTGCGTAACGTTCAGCCGCACGATCAAAGGCTCGTCGGACACATGCCTGATCGAAATATTGGACGGAACCACCCGCTTCCTGTTGTGCTGTTGCCGACAGATTGTCGGCAGATGAAGGAGGTTGAATCATAAGTATTACTGTACCTGCGTACGCTGATCTTCTGCTAACTCTATTAATTGCGCGACAAAATCATCGCTGTGTGACATAAAAGCAGCATGACTGGCCTGCTCATGCAATATGACATTGTTCTGCTCATATCGCTGAACCAGAACGGAGGCTAATTCGGCTGGCACCAGGCCGTCTTTCGCACCCAGAAACCAGTGCAATGGGCAGTCAATCGTTTTCAGAGCCTGCCGTAAATCACTCTTCATTAGTATCTCTAGTCCACATTCCATCGCCTGCATTGATGCCGGTCCGCGCTGTTGTATACTCTGCTGTAGAAGCCTGACCACAGACATCCCGCCACGCAACCCTTTCACCTGCAAGGCCAGAAATCGCCTGATGGTTTTTTCCTGATCTTCCTTTAAATCGATCGCAAACCGGTTAAAAACCCTGTCCTCCACCGCACAGGACCAGTCAGCTCGAGTGACAAAACAGGGGTTAGTCGATACCAGCAATGCCGCAGCAATACGTTGCGGATGCAGCTCTGCCAGACGCAGAACAGCAAGGCCACCCAACGACCAACCCACCCATATCACCGGCTGGTGGACCAGTGGCACCAGGGCCTGCACATAGTCGTCAAGGCTCTCTGCCAGAACGTCTGCCATGGTGCCATGACCAGGCAGATCGACCACGATAACATTTATCCAGTCGGGCAGGCATTCGATGCAGTCATCCCACACCGCACTGTTCATCGCCCAACCATGGACAAAAATACAAGTTACTGAGTCACGCATGTTTTCGACTTATCCAGATATCTGCATTACCACGAAATTACGGGGCATTTTATCAATACCTGCGGTAAGCTACTCGGCTAAAATTCATCATTTACTATAAAGATATAAACCATGGAATACTATCCGACTCTCCTGCTCGCTGCCTGCCTGGCTTACCTGACAGGCTCGATCTCGACCGCCATTATTACCTGCAAACTCATGGGACTCGAAGATCCACGCAAAACCGGCTCAAATAATCCAGGAGCGACCAATGTTTTACGCCATGGTGGAAAAAAAGCCGCTATTATCACCTTAATCGGCGATTCATTGAAAGGCCTGATTCCCATATTGGTGGGTATTTATTTCCAGGTAGGACCATTAGCCCTCGCGCTCATCGCTCTATTCGCTCTGCTGGGCCATATCTTTCCTGTCTATTATGGCTTTAAAGGAGGCAAAGGTGTCGCCACCTATTATGGTGTAATTCTGGGCATCAACTGGCAGATCGGGCTCATCGCACTCGCCACCTGGTTGCTCGTGGCAAAACTACTCAAAATATCCTCATTATCCGCACTCATCTCGATATTTATTACACCATTGATGTTCTCGGCCCTCACCCACTCTATTGAAATAACAGGTGCGATAACACTGATGAGTCTCCTGGTTTTCTGGCGGCATAAAAAGAACATCAAATCGCTGTTGCAGGGTTCGGAAGCCAGGATAGGCAAGAACCAGGATACCTCTGAAGACCATCCCCACCGGTAGAGTCTCGGGTGATAACTGCTCGAATATCTAAACGCCCAACTTTACGTTAATCATCAGTTTTTTTGATCCCGTAATCGATCGGCGGCCTGGTTAGCCAGAGTCATCTGTTCTTCACCAAATATCGGGCACTATCGTGAACAATATTCCCGCATTTGTTGCTCGGTATCGTCATAGCACATGATGATATCTTTAACGATATCACTGCGGACGATATCCTCGTAATCAAACTCGTGAACATAGACTCCTTTAACATCATGCACTCGACTGATCGCATCATGCAGGCCGGAATAACATCGGATATCTTTCTGACTTAGATCACCATTGATGACGACTGTTGACTGCCTGCCGATCCGTGTCATAAACATCTTCATCTCTTCAGGTGTGCAGTTCTGCGCTTCATCCAGAACGACAAAAGCATGGTCATAGGTTTTTCCTCTCATGTAGGCAAGTGGCTCGACACTGATATTTCCATTCTTAATCGCACATTCGATTACCCCTCTCCCTGCATTAGCGATGAGACAGGATTTAAAAACACTGAAATACGGATCAAATTTCTCATCCAGCTTCCCGGGCAAAAAACCCATACCATTTCCCGCTTCCACCGCTGGTCGGGTAAAAATTATCCGGTCGATGTCACCGGCGAGCAGTGCCTTCGCGGCCATAGCTGCCGTACAATAACTCTTACCGGTACCGGCAGGTCCCAGGGAAAAAATCAGAGTATGTGTACTAATCGCAGACATGAAGAGGTCCTGTGCCTCATTCATGGCCTGTATGGGCTTTATATTTTTAGCTGGAGAAGTGTTTGATTGATGAGAGAGGTTTTTTCGGGAGTGGCGCGAAGGACAGGAATCGTTATGTGGTGAGGAGTGAAAATCAATGACTACGTTGTCTTCCGACAGGTAATCCATTTTTTGTAATTTATTTTTTTGCCTTTTTGCTCGACCATGCTTTCTCGACATACATACCTCGGAGATGGTTAATTAACATATAAAATAAATTTAATCTGATTGATATTTTCTGGATACCTCTTTTTCCTGTTACTGTATTTTTACAACTTTATTATTGAAATGTAAACTGTTTTATCAAATTATTTTTTTACCGTAATAATCTTTAATATAGATATACAGCGGTCTATTATGCCCG
>DROB01000427.1 GCA_011321985.1 Gammaproteobacteria bacterium
ATACCACGGCTGCGGGTGTTCCTGCGGGTATCGCTGGTAATAATATCGTACTGGGTACCCGGGTTGAAGATACCGGTGTGGTGATAAAAAACCTGCCTGTCGCGATGCGTGAGACGGCAAGTGGTGTCATCAATGAGTTGGTTCTGCCCAGTGGTGTGAGTAGTATCACTGATATCGACGGTAGAGCAGGCAATGGATTTGGTGTGAACTGGGGACGATGGTCAGGTAACTACGTTTTATCTGAGGATGGCAAGGTGATACCCTCGGTCAATGATGTCGTGCATTATATCTACAGTGATCGTCTGACCAAACCGGCAGAATTGTCACAGCTTGCCGCGCTGGGCGGCTTGACTATGTCTGAAACGTATTCTCTGGTAGGGGGGACGACACCGACGAATGTGGCAGGAGTTGCTTCGACACTGAATAATATTTCTGTCACCGCTGATTTTGTTAACGGTAATATGGTCGACTATTCTATTTCTGCACAGGATAAGACAGCACTATTTGATATGCAGGCGACCAATATACCCTTCAGCCAGATGAATGAGTTTGATCTGAACCCGCTCAGCCAGAGTTCGTGCAATGCAGGTTGTGTAGGTCGAGCCAGTGCTGCTTTCGTGGGTGATGCTGCCCAGGGGATAATGACCACTTATTCGATCAAAGAGACAGCAGGTAATGTCAAGGGTGCAAACGGTGCCGCTTTTTTGACCAGAGACAGTGCTGTTAACGTGGTCGTTCCTCAGTTATAAGTGATCAGAGGTATCCTGGTACAAGCGATTTTTCAAGGCCAATAAAAAAGCCGGTTCAGATGAACCGGCTTTTTCTGTGCGGTAGTTGCCGTTACAGCAGTGGCACCAGCATCAGTGCGACAATGTTGATGATCTTGATCAACGGATTAATCGCAGGACCCGCTGTATCTTTGTACGGATCGCCTACGGTATCACCGGTGACGGCAGCTTTATGGGCATCCGAACCCTTACCGCCGTGGTGACCATCTTCGATGTATTTCTTGGCGTTATCCCATGCGCCACCACCGGTAGTCATCGAGATAGCAACGAACAGGCCGGTAACGATGGTTCCGATCAGCATGCCGCCTAATGCCTGCGCACCGAGTGTTAAACCAACGATGATAGGGGCAGCAATGGGCAATAGTGATGGGATCATCATCTCTTTGATAGCCGCTTTCGTCAGCATGTCTACCGCTTTCGAATAATCCGGTTTCTGTGATTTGTCCATGATGCCGGGCATCTCTTTGAACTGGCGACGTACTTCGTTAACGATACCACCCGCAGCACGGCCCACAGCTTCCATCGCCATCGCACCGAAAAGGTAGGGGATGAGACCGCCTATGAACAGACCGATGATGACCATGTGATTAGACAGGTCAAAGGTAACGGCCATATTATTCGCTTCCAGCGTATGCGTGTAATCGGCAAATAATACCAGTGTTGCCAGACCGGCAGAACCGATGGCATAACCTTTGGTTACTGCTTTTGTCGTATTACCAACAGCATCGAGTGCATCGGTAGTATTGCGGACATCTTCGGGCAGTTCAGCCATCTCGGCGACACCGCCAGCATTATCAGTGATCGGACCGTAGGCATCCAGGGCAACGATGATACCGGTCATCGATAACATGGCCGTCGCACCGATGGCGATACCGTATAGACCTGCCAGCTCATATGCACCCCAGATAGAAGCACAGACAGCGAGCACAGGTGCCGCTGTTGATTTCATGGAAACACCCAGACCGGCGATCACGTTAGTACCATCACCGGTTAACGATGCTTCAGCGATGCGTTTGACGGGGCTGTATTCTGTCGCTGTGTAATACTCGGTGATCACGATCATCGCCATGGTTAATGCCAGGCCGATAAGTGAAGCATAGAACAGATTCATCGCTGAATAATTTTCCAGGTCAGACATCATGCTGGTGGTAACAAAGTAAAAAGCGATGGCGGAGAGGATGGCTGAGATAAACGTGCCTTTATAAAGCGCATTCATGATCTTGCCACCATCCGAGGTTTTCACGAAGAAGGTACCGATAATGGAAGTGATGATGGAGATACCGCCAAGCATGAGTGGGTAAGTCACCGCCAGTTCACCTGCATTTTTCAGTAACAGTCCACCCAGTAACATGGTTGCGACCAGCGTCACCGCATAGGTCTCAAACAGGTCTGCTGCCATACCTGCACAGTCGCCGACGTTGTCACCGACATTATCTGCGATCACAGCCGGGTTACGAGGGTCATCTTCAGGGATACCGGCTTCGACTTTACCGACGATGTCGGCACCAACATCGGCACCTTTGGTAAAGATACCGCCACCTAATCGAGCAAAGATGGAGATCAGGGAGCCACCGAATGCCAGACCTACCATAGAGTGCAGGGCGGCATCCATTTCAAAACCCATCGCCATTAAAATACCGTAGTAACCGGCGACACCTAACAGGGCGAGGCCGACGACCAGCATCCCGGTGATAGCGCCACCCTTAAAAGCGATGTCCAGTGCAGGTGCAATACCATCGCGTGCAGCTTCAGCGGTGCGTGAGTTAGAACGCACAGAGACATTCATGCCGATAAATCCAGCCAGTCCGGAGAATATCGCTCCGATAGCAAAACCGATAGCCGTGGTAGCGTTCAGGGCGAACATGATGATGAGAAAAACCACGATACCGACCATGCTGATAGCCGTGTATTGCCGTTTCAGATAAGCCTGCGCACCTTCCTGAATAGCCCCTTGTATACGTACCATCTCTTCATTACCCATGGGTTTTGAAAGCACGCTGAAAATGGTGAAAATACCGTAGCCTATTCCAAGCAGGGAACATGCCAGGGCAATGAGTAGTTCAGTAGACATCTTTTAGTCTCCTATCGAATGTTAAAAAAATTATGCAGGAGCGGGTTTTGTTCCACGAATTTCTTTGCGGACATCAATGCTGCTCGCGGAATAAAATCCGCTCCTGCGGGTATTAAGTATTAAGCCTCGAGTGCTTTAAAAATGGCATCACGGATATCTTCTACGCTGCCGATGCCAGCGATGTGATGATATTTCGGTGCATTTGCTTCACCCGAGTTCGACCAGTCGGTGTAGTATGAGATAAGTGGCTCGGTCTGGTCATGATATACATCAAGTCTGTTTTTAACAGTCTCTTCCTTATCGTCTTCACGCTGGATCA
>DROB01000428.1 GCA_011321985.1 Gammaproteobacteria bacterium
GCTGTTGATCACCGCCAGCTATTTTGTGGTACGAGCCATCCACGCTATCCGAGCCGATGATGTTAAAGCTTGTGTGCGCTGGTTGTACGCCTCTCTGGGCTGCGGCTCCGGCTTCCTGCTGTTAAAATCGCTGGAGTATTACGACAAGTTTTCACATGGTATCAATCTCAGCACCAATACCTTCTACATGTTTTATCTATCACTGACCATGTTTCATTTCCTGCATGTGATCCTGGGCATGATCATCCTGTTGGCCATCGCCATCAAAGCACAACACGGTCGATACAGTGCAGACGATCATATCGGTGTCGAGACCGGTGCCTCTTACTGGCACATGGTCGATCTGGTCTGGATTATTTTATTTCCACTGGTGTATATAATCCGATGAACACCCTGGCAAACAAGTATTACAATATCCATACATTATGGCTGGCGATGCTGTCATTAACCCTGACTACCTATGCCATGGGCAAGCTCGGTTACAGCGGTACTGCCGTCATGTTATTTTTACTGTTAACTGCCGCCACCAAGGCAACGTTTATCATCCGTGATTTTATGGAGCTACGTGGTGTTTCTTTACTCTGGCGCGTCATCATGTACGGTTGGTTACTGGTCGTCTGTGCCACCATTGCCATCACCTATATCATAAGCCTCTAACCCGATGAATAAATCCATGAACGATATCCCTTATTACCAGAGCCAGAATAGTGAGATCGAATTATTCGAACATGCTTACAGTAATCAGCTACCGATGCTCATCAAAGGGCCCACCGGCTGTGGTAAGACCCGCTTCATCCAGCATATGGCTGCCAGACTGAAGCGGCCTCTATACACGATCGCATGCCACGATGATCTGACCGCTGCCGATCTGGTGGGACGGCATCTGATCGGTGATGGCGAAACCTACTGGCATGATGGCCCGCTGACAAAAGCGGTACGTGAAGGTGCGATCTGTTACCTCGATGAGATCGTCGAAGCCCGTAAAGACACCACGGTAGTCTTACACCCACTATCGGATGACCGTCGTATCTTGCCTGTCGAGCGCACCGGTGAAGTATTGCATGCTCCTGCCGAATTCATGCTGGTAGTGTCCTACAATCCGGGCTATCAAAATCTGCTCAAAGGCATGAAACCATCGACCCGGCAGCGTTTTATCTCCATGCGATTCGATTACCCGGATATCGATACCGAGACGACCATCATCCAGAAAGAAACCGAAGTCGACAAAGCCGTGGCAATACAGCTGGTCGAACTGGCACATGCCCTCAGGGTACTAAAGGATCACGATCTCGAAGAATCCGCTTCGACCCGTTTACTGGTCTACGCCGCCACCCTTATCAAGTCCGGCTTCGACCCGATAGAGGCCTGCCGTGCCGCCATCGTAGAACCACTCAGTGATGAAGAAGAGACGGTCGAAGCACTTATGGAAGTAGTTAAAGCCAGGATGGGTAAGGGTTAATATGAAACAGAGATACAATACACGTGACCACACAGCAGCTTTTGCTGCCGCCTTTTTCATCGGCAACCTGCTCTTTGTCGGTGCTTTTTATCTGGCCCTGTGGTTACTTTATTTCTTCCGCTATGAACAGGCCTCTGTGATAACACGGCATCACCTGCAGCAGGCATTATTAGGTAGCAGCATCAGCACCTCTATCTTTATCGCCATTAATATTTTTATCATACTCACCAGTGGTTACGCTTCGGTTACCGCATTGTTCTCGCTGGAATTCTATTTCATGTTGCTACTACCGATGTTTCTGGTCGTAGGCATTCTGGCTTTTACAAAGGCGGTAAAGGGTCTGGACTTTTCCTATCCCCTGATCGGGCGTTTTCTCAAAAAGCCTGTTTCCGTATAGTTCGATCGATGACTGAAATCGCACTGGCATCGCCATCCCTATCGACCCGGTCCCGCAAGATCCCGGGAAACATGGCTATCTGGGCGGCTATCCTGGCGGAGATGAGTGAATTTGCTATCATGTTCATCGTGTATTTCATCGCTAAAGTCCATAACCCTGAAATCTTCGATGAAGGCCCGACCCGGCTCAGTACACTCGCAGGCACCAGCAACACATTGATCATGCTGAGCAGCAGTTTTTTTGTGGTACGTGCTGTTATCGCCATGCGTAAAAACAAACCCCGAACCTGTATGCGCTGGTTATGGGCTGCCGTCGCCTGTGGCATACTCTATCTGATCATCAAATACTTCGAATATCAGTGGAATGACTCGCAGGGCCTGTCGACCGAGACCAATATTTTTTATGCCGTCTATTATTATGTGACCTTCAACCACTTCCTGCATGTCGGCTGGGGAAGCGGTGCCATCGTCTGGGTGATCTACCGGCTTAATACGCACATATATACACAACAGGAACATGAGGGACTGATAAACATAGCACTGTACTGGCACATGATCGATCTCGCCTGGATCACCATCTTTCCCTTACTGTATGTGATCCGATGAAAGAGATGAGCCAGATAAAACGCATCAATACCCTGTGGGTGATACTCCTCCTGTTGACCCTGTTCAGTGCCTATATGGCTGAAAGAGCAACACCCGGGCTCAGCAGTATCGTCATCATGGCGATCGTACTCGCGATCAAAGGGCGCATCATCGTCGATTATTTTATGGAACTCAAAGAAGCGCATACTATCCTGCGCACACTGATGCAGCTTTATTTTTATGTGATCCCCGCATTGATCATCCTCGTATATCTGTTTCCAGAACAGATCGTAAAATGGACGACGCTGTAGATGGGAGCCCTGTTCTGCAAACATTGTGGTGGCGACATCGAGGCCAGTGATAAAAACTGCAGCCATTGCGGGATGCCTCTGCCTCCCGGCTTCGATCGATCTGCACAAAAAAAATTCATCCTCTATTTCATCGTGCTCGTCATCTTCTGTGTCGTGATGGTCCTCTGGTTACCTCCTGACTGGACACCTTTTGTCAAATAAGAAAGATGGAAGAATTCGTCGGAAAAATTTGGCATCGATTCATCACCAATAGTGCTAACACACACTATCCCGATGCCACCGTACAGCTGGATGAGATACGCCGTACTGCCAGTATTTTTTTTCGTGCACTGGGTGGAGAGAGCGGACTACACATAAAAGGTGCTACCGACTCGGAGAGTTATGCCCGACGTTCGGTATTGCAACGTATCGCTGGTAGCGGTAAAAAGACACAGTACGCATGGCGTGATGAAGAAACGCTGAACCTGCCCGATAGTATCGCCCTGTTTCCAGACAGAGAGCTCAACCGTGATCTCTATCTGTGGTTGACAGCCATCTCCGTGGTATCCGGTGAAGGCAGAGACTGGATCAGCCGAAACCAGGACCGCACACGTAAAACACTGGAAGTCTGGCCCGGTCTGAAACATCGTTATCAAAGGCTGTTACAGGCGCATCTGGCGCAACGTCCACACCCGGATACACTGCCAGAGAAAGAAGCTGCCCAGGAAAGCCATATCTGCCTGGCACTGTCAGATCCGACACTATCTGTCACACTGGAGTACGCCAGGCATCCACCCCAGCCCGTACCACTCTGGTTACATCCCTCACCGCCAAAGAGTGAGATGGACAGGGCTCTGCAACCACATGATCCCGACCTGCCTGAACCAGCAGATGATGGACCGGACAAAAAAAATCAGAAGAAGCAGACAAGGCGCAAACAGGGTAATCGCACCGACATGCCGGATGGTAAAGATGGGCTGATGAGTTTTCGGCTCGAGAGCCTGTGGAGCTGGGCGGAATATACCAAAGTTGATCGCAGCAGTGTCGAAGATGACGACGACGATGCCATGCAGACCGCCGAAGACATGGACAGTATCACGCTCGCTCCAGACAACGATACCACCGCTGGCAAGATCAAACTCGATCTCGACCTGCCTTCCACCGATTATGATGATGTGGTATTAACCGAAGGCATACCCATCGATGAATGGGATTATAAACAACAACGTCTGCAAAAGGATTACTGCCGACTCCAGGAGATGGCACCACGAGACAGCGAGGCCACAGAACTACCGGCAAGATTACGACCACAGGCACACAAGATCCGTCGCCAGTTTGAATCCCTGCGTCCACAGAGACACTGGGTCAGCCGACAGAATGAAGGCACCGAACTCGATCTCGAAAGTTACATCAATTTTCTCACCGATAGAAAACAGGGGCGCGTGAATAACGATATGCCTGTCTATCGCAACCTGCAAAATCATGACCGTGACCTCGCCTGTCTGTTGCTCGCCGATCTGTCACTGTCGACCGATGCGCATATAAACAATCATGCTCGCGTCATCGACGTTATCCGCGATTCACTCTATCTGTTTTCGGAGGCCCTGACCGCTACCGGTGACCGTTTTGCCCTGCACGGCTTCTCTTCGCGCAACCGCAACCATATCCGTTTCTATAACATCAAAAGATTCGATGAACACTACGATGATAACATACGGGGACATATCGACAGCATCCGTCCCGGTTATTACACCCGGATGGGAGCCGCCATACGGCATGCCACACAACTACTGGTAGAAGAAGCCTCAAGTCAGAAGCTACTGCTCATCCTCACTGATGGCAAACCCAATGATCTGGATAAATACGAAGGCCGTTACGGCATAGAAGATACCCGCATGGCGGTGCTGGAAGCAGAGAAGCTGGGATTGAGACCCTTCTGTGTCACCATAGATGAACAGGCGGAAGACTATCTGCCCTACCTGTTCGGCAGCCGTTCCTATGTATTGATACACAATGCCGAAGAACTCCCTCGTAAACTCCCCCTGCTCTATCTAAGACTCACCCACTAGCCTGAAACCAGAGAGCGGGCGTTAGATCTCTCAAAAAATGTAAAATAAGAAGCATAGTACAGGACACCTCTATATATCTATGGGAGACATTCATGCATACTAGGGTACCTCTGAACAAGTATCCATCATGAAAAAAAATAACGCCGATATCATCAAACAGAACCTGAAGCGGCACCACCTGTTCTCGAAACTGACCGAGTTACAACTCGACAGGGTGAATCGATTCAGCCAGATCCGCAAACTGGATAGCGGTCAATTGCTGTTTAATCAGGCTGATAAAGTCACCGCTTTCTATATGGTGCTGAGTGGTAAGATCAAACTTTTCAGGATGTCTCCGGATGGCCAGGAAAAAATTATCGAGATCCCCAAACCCGGCGAAGTCTTTGCAGAAGCCCTGATGTTCACCAGCCAGACAGACTATCCGGTAAGTGCGTCGGCATTATCCGAAAGCACGGTTATCTGCATCAACGCAAAAAGCTTTCATGAGATGCTCTGGGATTCCACCGCGACCTGCCTGCTACTATTGAGTGATATGAGTATCCGCCTCAGAGGACTGGTCAGTGAGATCGATAAACTGACATTACACAGCGGGACCTGCCGTGTCGCTGCTTACATGATCCAGGAACTTCCGGATGATAAAAACACCCTGGAGCTGGATATGGCAAAGAGCATTATCGCTGCAAGATTATCGATAAAACCGGAAACTTTTTCCCGGATAATCAAAAGCCTCAATAATCAGGGAATCTTGAGCATCGATGGAAACTCTGTAACCATCCATGATATCGATGCCCTGAAACAGCAGAGCCTGCTCTGATGTAGACTCTGGTTTTCACCCCACCATAGAAACATTGATGAAAACGCTTAATACACAGGCTGTCCTCGTATCGATAAGCATACTGTTCGCCGGTTACCCTGCATTCGGTGAACAACTCGCCAGTTATGCTTTCGTGAATGACGACGGGACCTTACGTCTGAAAAAGAAAACCATCCACCTGTACGGTATCCATATCCCCTCGACGAGCATTAATTGCCGCTCCAGTCAGCGACCACCGACCTGTGGTGAACGCGCCGCACTGGCTCTGGAATTCAAGATCAAAAGTTTTATCCGCTGTGAGATAAAAAATGAAAATCCGGACGGTAGTCTGATCGGTCAGTGTTTTGCTAACTATTCAAACTTTGATGAAGGTGAAGATCTGAGCGCATACCTGCTTGATCGTGGCTGGGCCGTCGCCCTGCCCGATGCACCCGTCGCATATCATGCCCTCGAGAAGATCGCACGCTCAC
>DROB01000429.1 GCA_011321985.1 Gammaproteobacteria bacterium
GCCTGGTTTATTTGAACGCTATAAAAAAGCACAACTGGTAGCGCTGGATCTGTCCGAGAAGATGCTGGCTAAAAGTGGGCAGCAAGGCAGCTTCTTACGTTCCCCGCTCCTGGTCTGTGCAGATATCGAAAAACTGCCCTTTGCTGATGATTCTTTTGATCTGGTTTTTTCCAGCTTGAGCATGCAGTGGTGTAATGATCTAAATGCGGCTTTTCTGGAAGCTAGACGTGTCCTGAAACCGGGTGGTCTGTTTGTTTTTTCTACCTTCGGTCCTGATACATTGAAGGAGCTTCGTAGCAGCTGGGCTTCGGTGGATAGTAAAAATCATGTCAATCAATTTATAGACATGCATGATATAGGTGATGCCTTGATGCATGACAGGTTTGCAGAGCCGGTAATGGAGGCAGAAATATTGACACTCACCTATGATTCTGTCGATGAAATAATGCATGACTTAAAAGCCATCGGCGCGAATGTTACAGCAAAAAAATCAGGTGTTGGCCCGGAAAGAAACGGACTGAGCGGGCGATCGGTATTGCAACGTGTGCGACAGAGTTATGAACAATTCAGAGAGAATGATCTGTTGCCAGTAAGTTATGAGATCATCTATGGACACGCATGGAAGCCTGCTCCTGATCAGCCAGCCAGTCGCCACCCACAGGGGCAGGATGAAAGGCAACAATTTGTGACCTTTCGCCCTTAACCTGAATGGACCACAGGGATACTGTTGCCGGTGAGATATCAATTTCACCAGACAGTAACCATCATAACTATGATCTGTTCCTGAACTGGATACTGGAGGGCATACCGGAACATCAGGATTCTGGTCCAGTCTGTTCTCTGGGTAGATAAAACGGGTAAGGATTTTTACCGCAGAGACGGCACAGCGCCTCTGCGGTAGCTCAGGTTTAAGCTTCGAAGGTAACGCGCATCTTGTTCAGTGCATTTTTCTCGATCTGACGGATACGTTCGGCCGATACCTCATACTCGTCAGCCAGTTCATGCAGTGTGGCCTTGTCTTCATTCAACCAGCGACGGTTGATGATGTCCTGACTGCGTTCATCCAGCATTTTTAATGAGTGGTTCATCAGGCTAAGTTCCTGCGAACGGCTGTCATCATGTTCCAGCTGATGTGCAGGATCCATGCTGTTATTGGTTAGATACGCTGCCGGTGTGAAATGATATTCCTCATCATTGTCATTAGTCGGTGGGTCAAAGGTCACGTCGCTACCGCTTAGACGTGATTCCATCTCAAGCACCGTTTCGGGTTTTACGCCCAATGTTCTGGCAACGTCATTGACCTCTTCAGCGGAGAACCAGCCCAGTCTCTTTTTAGAGCTGCGCAATTTGAAGAACAGCTTACGCTGAGGTTTAGTGGTCGCGATCTTAACGATGCGCCAGTTGCGTAAAACATACTCATGTATCTCTGATTTTATCCAGTGTACGGCATAGGAGATCAGACGAACCTCATGGCTGGCAGAGAAACGTTTAACGGCTTTCATCAGACCGATATTACCTTCCTGGATCAGATCGCTCAGCGGCAGACCATAACCGGTGTATCCTCGAGCTATCTTTACCACGAAACGCAGATTAGACATGATGAGTTGTTGTGCAGCCGCCAGATCATTCTGCTGTTCCAGGCGCAGGGCCAGTTCGCGCTCGTCTTCGGCAGATAACACGGGGATATCATGAATCTGTCGAATGTAGGCATCCAGAGTGCCAGCACTGAGAGGTGTATTCTGTAGAGCTGGAATTAGAGCTGTAGTCATGTTTTCTTTTCTCATAAGGTTATATTAGCAGTCTTTGGGTAAGAGTGCTAATCAAAAGAAAAGTTCAATAAATGAAGCAGGAAGGTCTCGATAACGGAAGTACAGAGGATGTGTTCTATCGCTCATCAGTGGTGCAGGTATGAGGTATCCATTTTTTCCCCTCACCACTGTGATTCAGTACTTATATATTTTATAACTAATTGAAATAAATGGATATTTAGCTGGGTTCGATCTCTTTCAGGTGTCGCCTAACCGCTATCCATGAGCCGACCAGGCCCAACGAACAGCTAAACAGGATCAACAGCAGGGTGAGGCCTGCGCCCAGTCCACTGAGACGAAAATCGCTGTGGTAGAGCAGGGCCAACCGGTGTATCGGGTCTTCCATCAAAAGCAGTGATATCTGAGTGATTATCCATGCCAGCACGCCACCGATCAAGCCATACCAGATGCCGGTATATAAAAAAGGGCGACGAATAAACGCATCGGAGGCTCCTATCAGTTTAGAAACTTCGATCTCTTCGCACCGGTTCTGTATATCCAGCCGTATGGTGTTACCGACTATCAATAATACTGCAATGGCCAGCATAGAGCTGATAACCCAGATGCTTCGGTTGGCGATATCAAGGAAAGTATACAGTCGTTTGACCCATTGCACATCGAGCTGTGCCAGCTCGACCAGTTTGTTCTTACCCAGCTCTTTGACTAGCTGAGAGGTTCTGTCCGGCTGGTTGGTGGTCATTTTGGGGTGTACCACCAGGACGATGGGCAGCGGGTTGCTGTCCAGGTGTTTTAGTGCATCGCCAAATCCGGAAATTTCCTTAAACTGTTCCAGGCCTTTGTCTTTATCGATGAATTCGACTTTTTTTATGGCTTTATGTTTTTGCAGGCGTTGCATCAGCTTCTGTGCTTCGCGTGTTTTTACTTCGGTATGCAGAAACAGTGAGATCTGGGTTGAGCCGTCCCAGCCGCTACTGAGCTGGCCCACATTGTCCAGTGCGATGTATAGTCCCATCGGTAGTGCTAATGCGATAGCGATTACCGCTGCCGTCATCAGCGTGGCGACAGGCTGGACATAGAGTCTACCCAGACTGGCAAAACTGACTCGCAGATGATTACCCAGATAGGCACTGAACCGGTTTTTTCGGGGCGGGCTGTTTCGCATGGCTACCTCGATACCGGAGTACCTGCCGTGTATGGCAGGCCGTTATGTTCTACCTGACCGTTATGCAGGCTGATGGCTGGGGCTCCCATCTGTTTGATCAGGTCCAGATCGTGGCTGGCAATTAACACGGTGGTCCCTACCTGATTGAAGCGCGCAAATAGCTGCATGATCTCTCTGGAAAGTTCAGGGTCAAGATTTCCAGTGGGTTCGTCTGCAAGCAATAATAGAGGCTTATGAACGATGGCGCGAGCGATGCCGATGCGTTGTTGCTCGCCACCTGAGAGCGTGATCGGGTCGGATTTTTCTTTATTGAGCAGACCCACCTGGTTGAGTGCTGCACGGACGCGTTTGTGTATCTCCTGTCGACGGTATCCCTGGATGATGAGTGGCATGGCGACATTGTCGAATACCGGGCGGTCGTATAACAGGTGATGATTCTGGAAGATGATGCCGATGTTACGTCGTATATAAGGAATTTTTCGATTACTGATATTGTTCAGATTGACACCATCAAGGAATATCTGGCCACGGGTAGGACGCTCTATCATAGCGATCAACTTGAGCAGAGTGCTCTTGCCGGCACCGGAGTGGCCGGTAAGAAAGGCCATCTGACCCTTCGCCAGGCGCAGGTTGATGCGGCTTAATGCATCATGTCCGCCGGGGTAACGCTTGCTTATATTATCGAAGTGAATCATACAGGCAGAGATATAGTTATTACCGAAACGAAATTAAAGGAGGCACATTGTCCAGGACCATCAGCCGCAGGGAAACGGGCATCGAGCTTACGGACGGTTTTACAGCGTGTCTTGAACAATGTGTCTCCTTTTTATCCGTACTGTTGGCAATCGTCAATCGCCTGCTTTTTCAGGCGGGTGCTATTGGTTGGCTCAATCAAGGAGAGCATCGACAAATTCACTGGCATTAAAAGGTCGCAGATCGTTTATGCCTTCACCGACACCGATAAAACGAACGGGCAGGTTCAGGGTGTTCGCGATGGAGAATATTATGCCACCTTTTGCGGTACCGTCCAGCTTGGTCACAGCCAGGCCGGTCAGGCCAATAGTTTCATTGAACTGCTGTACCTGATGCAGAGCATTCTGCCCGAAACCTGCATCCATCACGATGAGGGTTTCATGCGGTGCACTGGCATCGAGTTTACCCAGTACACGTTTGATCTTGGCCAGTTCATCCATCAGATTATCCTGAGTATGCAGGCGACCAGCGGTATCTGCGATAACGATATCAATATTTTTTGAACTTGCTGATTCTACAGCGTCAAAGATTACCGATGCCGGATCAGCCCCTGTACCCTGTGAGATAACGGGTACATCATTGCGCTGCCCCCACTGCTGGAGTTGTTCGACGGCAGCGGCGCGGAACGTATCACCCGCAGCCAGCAGGACCGATTTTCCCTGCTGTTTAAAATGGTGAGCCAGCTTGCCGATACTGGTGGTTTTTCCGGCACCATTGATACCGACGACGAGGATGACGAAAGGTTTTGAGGACGTTGCCTCTACCGTTGTGTCCAGGGGCTGTTCACAGGGTTGCAGGATAGACTTCATTATCTCGGCAAGTTTGAGATGCAGAGATTCGGCATCACTGATTACTTTGCGGGATATATTACGTTGTAATTCGTCGATGATAGTTGTGGTAGCATCCATACCTACATCGGCACTGATAAGTCGGCTCTCAAGTTCATCGAGAAGGGTATCATCGATGGCTTTTTTGCCCAGGAAAAAATCGGCCATGCCATCGGAGAAGGTCCGTTTGGTCTTTTCCAGAGAATGGCTTAAATCGATACTGCTGTTTTCAGCCGGTGTCGTATTTGAGGGCGACCCTGAAGACGGTGCTGGTACTGTTTCGGTCTCCGTCGAAGTTTCGGCGGCCTCAGAAACGGGCTGTTGTCTGTTGTCTTTTTGCTTGCGAGAGAGGAAGCCAAACATGATGATTCGTGCAATGAAATTAATTGGGGTATCCTATCATTAGTTGGTCCATAGGGCAGCGTTAATAAGCAGCAATAAAAATAGAAATGAGTAGTAGAGAAATGAAATGAAGATGAAGTTAATTGCAGGACTGGTTGTGGTTTCAACCATTGTAATCGGGCTGGTGCTCCATAGTGATGATAAGCCCGTTAGTGAACAGAGTGACGCATCGGTGCAATCGTATATGCTATCGAATGGCATGAAAGTTCTGGTGGTGGA
>DROB01000430.1 GCA_011321985.1 Gammaproteobacteria bacterium
GGCCGATATTGATGTTGAAGGCAATACCGCCATCATCCGTGGTGTCGATGGCCTCACTTCCGCACCGGTGATGGCGACTGATTTGCGTGCTTCGGCCAGTCTGATTATCGCCGCTCTGGTCGCTAGCGGTGAAACAGAAGTGCAGCGTATCTATCATATCGATCGTGGTTATGAAAATATTGAAGAAAAAATGGCATTGTTAGGTGCTAAAATTCGCCGTGTACACGCATAACCTGATTTAATATACCGATGATTACAATAGCACTATCTAAAGGCCGCATATATAAAGAGACGCTACCACTGCTGGCAGCCGCCAATATCGTGCCTGCTGACGACCCGGATAAGAGCCGCAAGCTCATCCTTGATACCAATCACGACGATGTGAAACTGGTCATCATCCGTGCCACCGATGTACCGACTTATGTGCAGTTCGGTGCTGCCGATCTCGGTGTGGCTGGAAAAGATGTGTTGCTGGAGCATGGTGGAGAAGGCCTGTATGAGCCACTGGACCTGAAGATTGCCCGGTGTAAGTTGATGACGGCAGGCCTGGTCGATGCGAAACCCAGGGTGAGTGGTCGTCTACGTGTTGCGACCAAATTTACCAATGTCGCCAGGCGGTACTTCGAATCGCGTGGCGAGCAGATCGAACTCATCAAACTTTACGGTTCCATGGAACTGGGGCCGATAGTGGGCCTGTCAGATCTGATCGTCGATGTTGTCGATACCGGAAATACGCTGAAAGCGAACGGGTTGAAACCGGTCGACCATATCGCTGATATCAGCTCGCGTCTGGTGGTAAATAAAGCGTCGATGAAAATGAAACATAAAAAAATCAGTAGCATCATCGATAAGATCAGTGCGGCTGTTGCCTAGATTATTTCTTCACAGTAAATTTCGATGTTAGATATCACTCTATTAAATTATACCGATACCGATTTTTATCAGCGGCTGGACGAGGCGTTGGCGTGGGAAGCCAGCATCGATGGTGAGATCACAAAAATCGTTGCGGATATCCTGGCCGATGTGAAAGAACGCGGTGATGCCGCTGTTCTAGAGTACACCAACCGGTTTGACCGTATGGCCCTGACTGAGGCCGGTGAATTCGAGCTGGATGAAACACAGCTACAGCAGGCACTGGCATCCATCGACGGTGAACAACGCCAGGCATTAGAGATCGCTGCACGACGGGTGCGACACTATGCGGAACACCAGAAGATAGAGTCATGGTCGTTTACGGAAGAAGATGGTACGGTGCTGGGGCAGAGTGTTACGGCGATGGACAGAGTGGGCCTGTATGTCCCTGGTGGAAAAGCGGCTTATCCTTCATCGGTGTTGATGAATGCCATCCCTGCAAAAGTAGCGGGTGTCGGGGAGTTGATCATGGTCGTGCCTACGCCGGACGGTATAAGCAATCAGCTGGTCCTGGCTGCCGCAGCGGTTGCGGGCGTAGATCGTGTGTTTACCATCGGTGGCGCGCAGGCGGTCGCGGCGCTTGCCTATGGTACACAGAGTATTCCCAGGGTAGATAAGATCACCGGGCCTGGAAATTCTTTTGTGGCGACAGCCAAGCGCCTGGTATTTGGTGTGGTGGGTATCGATATGATCGCGGGTCCTTCCGAGATTCTCGTGGTCTGTGATGGTAAAACTGACCCGGACTGGATAGCCATGGATCTGTTCTCACAGGCCGAGCATGATGAAGAGGCCCAGTCTATTCTAGTCTGTCCGGACGCACGGTTTATCGAGCAGGTAAAACAGAGTATCGAGCGCTTGCTGGAAGACATGCCCCGAAAGGACATTATCAAAACATCACTGGAAAACAGGGCGGTCATCATCTCTGTGAACGATATGGAACAGGCGATAGAGGTGGCTAACCACATCGCACCGGAACATCTGGAGCTCTCTATCGAAGATGCCGAGCAATGGGCAAAAAAAATACGGCATGCCGGTGCTATTTTCATGGGCCGTTATACCGCTGAAGCGGTCGGCGATTACTGTGCGGGCCCCAATCACGTCTTGCCTACTTCCGGCACAGCGCGTTTTTCCTCACCACTGGGGGTGTACGACTTTCAAAAGCGTACCAGTCTGATCGGGTGCTCTGCACAGGGTGCTTCAGAGCTGGGTGAAACAGCCTCTGTTCTTGCTCACGGTGAGGGCCTGGTCGCACACGCCCGCTCTGCGGAGTATCGCATCAAAAAGTAATACCTCGTTACATCTGTTTTTGCATTCCTTCAAATCTCGTCTATAGATTATGCTGTAAACCATGTCTGCGGGCAGTTATCGGTCAAGTTTTTAACAAGAGCTGCCGATAAGCTGTCTGGCGATGATTTTTTCAATGTTTCGTTGATCGGACATCGTGGACTTTACTGTTTACTAATTAATGGAATATAAAATAGCAATAGCTTCAATATCAAATGTCAGGACAGAGAACATAAGATCATTACAGAATGGTTTTATGTTCTCTGTCGTATGTCATTCTCTGGTGAAAAAAATCTATGACTACTCTCTCCGTTTATAAAAAACTCCTGTTCTGTTCGTTTCTTATCAGTAGCACTGTTCAAGCTGCAACACCAC
>DROB01000431.1 GCA_011321985.1 Gammaproteobacteria bacterium
AACCTATACCGAAGGTATCAGCAGGATAACCACGGAAGATGTAAATTATGCAGGAGAGCTGGGTTACCGCATCAAACATCTCGGTGTTACACGTAAGACAGATAAGGGCATCGAGCTACGAGTCCATCCGACCCTGATTCCGGAAAAACGCCTGATCGCTAATGTCGATGGTGTGATGAACGCCGTGTTAGTGCAGGGTGATGCCGTCGGACCCACCCTGTATTACGGTGCCGGTGCGGGAGCCGAACCTACTGCCTCAGCGGTGGTCGCGGACATTATCGATACGGTGAGAACGATCGACGCGCCATTGCATCATAAAGTCCCGTTACTCGGTTTCCAGGACAATGCCATGCGTGAAACACCGATACTGAGTATCGATAATGTCGAGACCGCGTATTACCTGCGTATGGAAGCGGCAGACAAACCGGGTGTACTGGCTGAAGTGTCCGATACCTTTGCTAAGAACAGTATCAGTATCGAGGCTGTTCTGCAGAAAGAACCGGCGAGTGGTGAGAGTAGTGTGCATCTGATCATGTTGACGCAGAAATGTGTCGAGTCGAATATCAATCAGGCGATCAAGGCAGTCGAAGCATTATCTTCGGTCATGGGTGATGTGGTACGGATACGGATGGAACATCTTGATTGATTAGTTGTACTAACATTACAGATATTGCCGGTATAACTTGAAAGCCCTTAAGGTCCGCTATACGTCGGAAGTGGTCGTTTAATTTCGTATGATGAATGCCATGTCCGACCAGTATATGCACACAGATACTGGTCTCCATTCATGTTTCACTGGGTTGACGGGACATCAATGAAAAAAGTTATAGAAACGAGAGTATCTCTTCTTCGATCTGATCTTTTTCGATGATGGATTTCTGTGTTATTTCCTTATCAAACAGGCCGTTGATAATCGCCGGAATCTCTATGCCAGCCTCTCTGGCGATAGACTTGAGAGCATCGATGTCGTGGGTATCTTTTTCGCCGGTAAGGGCATTGGCTATCACCGGAGAAAACTTTGTCCACTCTGCTGTCGAGTAAACGATAGTGACGAGTGGTTCATCGCGACAGGTATCATAGGCTTTAAAGCAGGTGGCCGTGTGAGGGTCCATCAGATAGTCAGCAGTAAAAGCCTCTTTGATGTATGCCTTGCCCTCTTCGTCGGTGCAGAAATCAGCCGAAAAAATGGACTGGAGCTGGCTCAGCTCGTCATCACTTAACTGATAGTGTTTGTCGTTATCCAGTTTAAACATTAGCTCTCTGGTACGTTCGGCACCAAACAGATCAAAAAAGATACGTTCGATATTGGAAGATTTCAGGATGTCCATCGCTGGTGATGTAGTCGGGATGACTGAAGATTCTCTCAGATCATAAGCACCTGTATTGATGAGATGGGTAAGGATATTGTTATTGTTTGAAGCGATCAAGATCTTTTCTACCGGCAATCCCATCTTCATGGCGTAATATCCCCCCAGGGCATTACCGAAGTTTCCGCTGGGCACGTTCAGATAAACCCTGTCACCCATCTCGATCACATCCTGACGGACCAGTTCCAGGTAGGAATGGATATGATAGATTGTCTGAAAAATAATTCGACCAAAGTTAACCGAGTTAGCAGCAGAGAGCTGGATGTTTTTTTCTTTTAGTGTGCCCTTGAAGGTCGTTGAAGCCAGTAAGTGTTTCAGAGCATTCTGGGTGTCATCAAAATCGCCTCTGACACCGATGACTTTCAGATTCTCTGCATCTTCTGTTACCATCTGTAATCGTTGTACGTCAGAGGTCCCGCCGACAGGGTACATACAGGCAACGCGGACATTGGCCTTGTTTTTAAACGTCTCTAAAGCAGCGGGTCCGGTGTCACCGGATGTAGCAGCAAGGATGAGATAGTGCTCGTCGCGGTCCTGCGCGATTGCGGATAAAACGGTGCCGAAAGGCTGCAGTGCCATATCTTTAAATGCGCGTGTTGGTCCGTGCCATAATTCGCTGACATAGAGATCATCTTTCACCCTGACCACAGGTACCGGATTTTTCGGGTCATCAAAAACATCGTAGAGAGCCAGGGCCCGGTCGATGATGTCGGCCCCGATATCGATCTCAAAAGCCGTTAATACAGCACGGGCCAGTGTCTTATAGTCGGAATCAAGTTGTGC
>DROB01000432.1 GCA_011321985.1 Gammaproteobacteria bacterium
AGCGTCGTAAAGCTAGCCCTGACGCTCGGAGTGCGTATCATACATGTTTCGTGCAAAATTCGCTATAAAATGGCTGAAAAACGGGGCTATGGTTATTATATGTTTGGATAAAATTTATTTATCACCAGGACACGCGCGGGCGGCCTTACTACCTGTATATTTATTACCTGTGCCCCATCTCGAGGCCCCCCCCCGTTGCGGCGCACACCCGATAGAATGACCAGGCAATCCGAAAAAGTGACACAAAGAAAGTATGAACAACAAAACAGACAGTAATCCATGCCCCTGCCAGAGTAACAAGCGTTTTGACCATTGTTGCCAACCCTGCATCGAACGATCCATCAACGCGCCTACTGCAGAAGCACTGATGCGCTCGCGCTACACGGCTTTTGTTATGCTCGATGAAGAGTATCTGCGTTACAGCTGGCACCCTGACACCTGCCCGAAGCACATCAGCCTGAATCCGGATACTCAGTGGCTGGGTCTCAAAATCAAACGTACCGTTGATGGTCGGGAGCACGATAGAACGGGCGAGGTCGAGTTTATTGCACGCAACAGGTATAACGGTAAAGCCAGCCGGATACACGAAAAAAGCCGGTTTATCCGCCATCAGCAACGCTGGGTATATCTGGATGGTGATTTCCCTGGTTAATCGATGACGGCTAATCGATGACAAGCATGGTACAGATGGATGCTTACCGTCCGCTCGTTCACGTGCACCATCCAGCCTTCCCCCGATTTTGGAAAAACAGGGGATAACTGAATTTAGCTGATGATAAATAGCCGTATAAGCATACTGTTTAAGCGGTTTGCGCTAGACTATAATTCAAGCTACTGTTTTTTCGGTAATACAGCCTCGATCCAGTCGATCGAGCACAACATACACCCGTCGTTTTTAGAGCCATATGAAAGAAAATCTCCTCCTGTTAACGTTCTCAGTGCTATTACTTGCTTCTTCAAGTATTTCGAGCCAGACAGCGGGTGAACCAGATGTGGAGCCACTGCCGACTTCACCGGGTTTTGATAACCCTGATGCCACTACCGAAAACACAGGCGAGCTGATACTGGCAAAGATCAACACAGATACAAGAATGGATGACATCATCACCGCCCCTGTCATCGAAAAGAGCAACAGACAGACAGACCCGATAGTTCTCCCGGACACTGATAGCCATGAAACTGATGCCACAAAAAATGATGTACCTCTCAGCACTTCACCGACCGACACCTTTACCGATGAAGAGATGGCTGAACTGCGACAACGATTCCTGCAGGCCGAGAGTGCACTGAAAAACAAAGATGATGCCAAATATTTTCTGCTGGCAGACAAATTAAAAAAATACCCTCTATACCCTTATCTTCAGTACCAGTGGTTGAAAAAACATCTGAGTTATGAGAGACAGATAAAGTATTTCCTGACCCAGCATGGTTCCTCACGTTATGCCCACAAGTTAAAACGCAAATGGTTATATCATCTCGCTCGGCACAGGCAGTGGCCCCTCTTCCTGCAGTTTTATACACCGACCAAAGAAACCGAATTAAATTGCTACTACCGTACCGCACAGTTCGATGCCGGAGATGAACAGGAAGCGTTAGAAGGTGCCAGAGATTTATGGGCGGTGGGCTACTCGCAACCACACGAGTGCGACCCTCTATTCGAGCAGCTTAAAAAATCCAGTCTGTTCACCCGACAACTACTCTGGCAGCGTTTCGATGCAGCATTACAAAACAATAAAAGCAGTCTCGCTACTTACATAATAAAACTCCTGCCACGCGACCAGCATGCTATAGCGCGGTTATGGTTAAACCTGCATCGTAATCCGTCTCGTTATATGTCGCAATTTTTAAGACATCCGATGACAGCGCAGTCGCCACTGATGTTCAGGCAGGCCATCGATCGTCTCGCCAGCAAAGACATCATGAAGGCGGTCAAGATATGGGACGCAAACAAACAGAGTTTTACTATCGACGAAAAACTGGCTAAAAAACTGGAGAAAAGGCTTGCGCTCAAACTGGTCTTCGAACGTGAATCGGGAGCCTACGAACGCCTCGGCCAACTGGATGAGCAGGACAACAGTAGCCGGACATGGCGCGTACGAATAGCACTGGCCGAACAGAACTGGCCTAACGTCCTGTCCGCGATCCATGCTCTGAACGAAGAGGAAAAAGTCCGTGAAAAATGGCAGTACTGGTTAGCGCGTGCCTATATGGAAACCGGTGAGATAGCGATGGCGCAGGCACTGTTAACCGAGCTATCGACCAAACGAAGTTATTATGGATTCCTTGCCGCTGACAAGGTGAACAGCATCTACCAGCTGTCCGATAATCCGGTGAACGTATCACCGGAAGAGATCGCCGGACTTAAAAACCGTAAGGCGTTTCGTGTCGCATTCGAGCTCATGGTACTCGACCGAAAAAACGAGGCCAAATTACAATGGTGGCATGCGTTGCGCCCACTGAATAAAAAAGAAATTATCGTGGCAGCAAAATTAGCACAACAATGGCAATGGGATGAGATCGCCATCTTTACCATCGCCAAAGCCCAGTACTGGGATGATCTCGAAGTGCGTTTCCCTCTCAGTTATGCAGATAATGTCCATAAGAACTCAGCACAGCAGAAACTTAACCCGGCGATATTATTCGGTTTGATACGAAGAGAAAGTGCATTCAATGAAAAAGCACATTCCCCCGTAGGTGCACGTGGTCTGATGCAGATCATGCCTCAGACAGGAAGACAGATCGCCCGGCATTTCAATGAACGCTGGCACGGAAATAAAAGTCTGTATAACCCGGCAAAAAATTTGAAATATGGTTCTTATTATTATCAAAAATTATTGAATCAGTTCGGCGGGCATTATGCCCTCGCGCTGGCTGCCTATAACGCCGGGCCTGAACGTGTTAAAAAATGGCTGCCCGAGACAGAGGCCCTGCCGGCAGACATCTGGATAGAAACGATCCCTTTCCATGAGACCAGGGAATATGTAACGACCGTGTTAGCCTACGCACTGATCTACCAGCAACGAATCCAGTCTGACAAACTCTCGATGATCGACTTCACCCGCGATATCCAGCCTTTGACCCCCGCACCGTAAAGACACTGAGCCTCTGCTTCGATCGGTATCCAGCGATGGATACCATTGTCATATCCATGACAGGCTGACCAAAACCTGACATTTTCTATTGGTGATAATCACTGATATCCGATGTCCTGCTCTACTTATCGCATGGACAAAAAAGCACAAGAAATCAAAAATAAGCCCGTACAGATGGCTTTCCGAGCTACCTCGCTGGGCTACCGGAGTCACAGTGGCTTTCTGGCATGTATGTTGCTTCATACCAGTAACAACCACAGATATCGGAATTATCATGAACCTGGTCAGATTGTCTATCGCTGCTCTGTTATTACTTGCATCCAGGCAATCTCTGGCATTGTTTATGCCGGACGGGTTTCAGATAGACACAGTCACAACCGGTGTTCCCGATAATGATGGTTGCTGAACCCGATAAAATTCCAGAGGCAAACACGAAATGAAAAACAAAAAAGATGATATACAGGGAACGATATTTATAGAAGTAGCCGCATGGTCATTGATCGCAGGTATCATCTATATATTTACCAAAATTTTTTTCTAAATCCATAAATAATAACCTCATGCAACCATCTTAAAATATTCTATCTATGTGGACAGTCAAATATAAACCCAATAATGATTCACAGGCGTGGTCGACCCTGGAGTCTTATGATATGAAATCCCAGGCATTGATCCATGCTACCCGGGTGTCCGGTGACTACTATAAAGTACAGGTGATCAATCCAGACGGTTACGTAATATGGAGCAACTTCGATTGACGGGATACTATTTTTATCACACGCAGATAACTCTCTGTGCCACAGGCCCTAACCACACTGAACCGCTGTCTTCAATCTAAGGTAACGCCGGATACGACGCGACAGGCTATCGATACCGATATTGATAATAGCGGTGATAATAATCAACAACATCGCTCTGTCATACCGGATCTCTTCAAAAGCACTGTCCACATAAAAGCCCAGAGTATAGATACCTAACATACCGAGGATCGCGGTTTCTCGAAAGATGATCTCCCATCGGTAGAACAGGAAGGCCAGGAACTGGGGGTATATCCGCGGTACTATCTCCCAGGCAAAAAGATTCACACCCCTGGTCGAAAAATCTGGCAGAGCAAGCTCACTCGCATAACGACCACACAGGTGACCGATGATGGCCCCATTGTGCAGCATCAATGCGATCATCGCGGGTAACATGGAAGGTCCCCACAATTGTAAAAATATATATGCGAGCAGATACTCCGGTGTTGAACGCAGTATAACGAGAAGGCCGTGCCCCAGTCTCTGCCCGATGACCCCCTGAAAATGCAGGGTAACAAGGGGGAACAATACCAGGGCCAGCATGCCGCTTAATACCAGCGATACTTGAGTCAGGATCAAAGTCTGGATAATACCGTCAGAAGCCTGCACCCAGAGCAGCTCATATAACCAGTCGATCAAACCCGGTATGAAGTCAAACCCGTCACCGGCCATCCGTATCGGGTACGGTATGATATCTTCGGTAAAAAAACGTCTAACATTCGCCATATCTATATCGACCGCCTCTGGCAGCAACAGATAAATGGAAGCGAAAAAATACACGATGAGTAATCGAGGACGCAACCACCAGCGCATGCTTGCGATAAGCAGATAAAAGGTGATCAATAGAGCAGCCGCCTGTGAATACAGACCCTGCTTAAAAAATACTTCCAGATAAAAGCCCAGTGTCGGTAGACCGATAAACCCCAGGACGGCACTGGTACGCAACCCACACTCTAAACGATACAGGGTATAACTCTTAAGGTGCGGCCATACCTGTGGTAACCGTGTATAAAAAAAACTGGCAACACGGCTGCTATTTTTTGGCAATGCATCGTACGGCGCACTATCTGCTTCTTCGAGAATCTCGGCATACACTTTGGCACAGATCGCCGAAAAAGGAATGCCGATAGCCAGCACACCCGTGAGCGGATGCAACCCAAAAAACTGCAGGAAAATCAGTGCCCAGAACAACTCATGGACGGAACGTAAAACAGCACAGCTCACATGTACCAGACGATACTCGAACACCAGGGCCAGTAAAAACCCGACTAGCGCACCCAGTGTCACCCCGGTGAACGCGAACGCCAGGGTCTGTAGCAATGCAAAACCTATATCGCTGTAATCGCTAAAATCTGGCGTTATCATGCCATAAGCAAATCGCCCCATCTCCAGCCATGGATGTAACGTACTGACAGACACATCGGAAACCAGCAGACAGAAAAATGCGATAACAACAAAGATAAGACTGATTTTTACCGCTCGGGAACGAGGATACAGACTTATATGAGAGCCCGTCAGCATCAGGACTCGTACAGAAACATCAGGTCATCAGCAGTCACATTTTCTGCTGGTCGGTCGATCGCGATAGCCCCGTCTTTAATCCCTATGATACGGTCAGCGAAACACAGGGCCATCTCGACATCATGCATCGCGAGTATGACCGTATCATGTTGTTGATGCAGTATCTTCATCACCTTCCTGGCCAGTACATTATCCAGAGCCGAGATAGGTTCATCACCGAGCAGCATATGATTTTTTTGAAACAGCGCACGAGCGATAGCAACTCGCTGCTTTTGCCCACCTGATAGTTCACCCGTGCAGGTGAACAGGGAATCTCCCAGCTCAAGCTCCTCGAGTAGAGGATGGATCTTTTCGATCTCGGCTTTCTGTGGCCAGAATAAATTCAGGAGATTGTAGATCGTTCGGTGTTGATTGAGTTGCCCCATATAGACGTTATGGAAAACACTCAAAGCTTCGACCAGTGCCACATCCTGTGGCACCATCGCAGTATGCGCACGCTGCCGCTGATAGAGATGATTTAGCAGCGTCGATTTGCCAGCACCACTTTTCCCCAACAGGGCTATATGTTCACCCGCATTGATAAAAAGGCTGATATCGGATAACACATCGACATCTCTGTACCGGAGATTGGCAGAAATTATTTCAAAAGCAAAAGACATCTCATCATCCCTGTTCGAGAAGCGTCCGGTTAATCGACGAGACCGATTGCTCTAGCGACATTTTTTATCGGCAGGTAATCATCATTGCTGGCGGGGATAAACCCGCTACGTGGGAAGGCAGCAAGCAGATCTGGATCATTCATGTCCAGTAATGCAGCCCGGACCTTTTCTTTGAAACCTTTACCCCAGATATCATCGACATCACCACGGATACTCCATTGGTAATCCGGATAAGCCGGTGTTTTCCAGATGACAGTGACCTTGTCTGCATCGATCTTACCCTGTTGCTTTTCACTCAACCACACCTTGTAATTAACTGCCCCCACCTCATAAGCACCGGATTGCACCAGCGAGATAGTACGACTATGGTCACCACTGAAACCGACACGTTTAAAAACCTCTTTCGGTGAAGCCTTAAAACTTTCACGCACATAGTATTCAGGCATCAGGCGGCCTGAAGTCGAGCCTTTCGAACCAAAAGTAAACACCTTATCCTTTATCCCCGTCGGGAAAGCGTCTGAGGCTTCCAGACCCGTCGCTCGATTCGCGATAAAATAGGTCTCGAACTGTTCATCTTCGATGCCTTGAGCCAGGGCTTCAGAACCTTTGACCAAATCCCGTGCCTTCACTCCAGACAACCCCCCAAACCATGCCAGCTGTACCTGATTATTACGAAATGCAGACACCGCAGCGGCATAAGATTTGACCGGGATATATTTAACCTTGATACCCAGTTGTTTACCGAGATAATCGGCAACCTTGCCAAATCTCTGCTGGAGTTTTGTTTCGTCCTGATCCGGAATAGCGGTAAACACGAAATCCCTCGCATGGAGATGAACTGGCAAAAGAAAAAATATAGATAGTAATAAAGGTTTTATTGAAAACATTGATTCACTCTGGATTGTTATTGATAATTTTTTCAGTTATGACATCAATAGCTGGACAGGTAATGCACACTAAACAACAAGTCTTTATCTACCCATGTTTTCACACGTTCAAACCCGGCCTGCTCCGCCAGCTGCCCAAAACTTTCTATCGAATATTTGTGTGAGTATTCAGTGAGCACAGATTGATGTTTGTTAAACTGAAAATACTGACCATCGATCATTACCTGTTGATCACACATACTGACGAGATGCATCTCGATCCGGCTCTTCTCTTCATTATAAAAAGCATGATGCCGAAACTGGTCCAGATCAAAATCTGCTCCCAGCTCCCGATTGATCCTGGCCAGTAAGTTGATATTGAACCGGGCCGTATAACCCGCCTTGTCATTATAGGCCGCGTTCAGAATGTCTGTCTCTTTCTGCAGGTCCACACCAATCAATAGACCGCCGCCTCCCGCTACCATCATCCTTATTTCTTCGAGGACTTTAACCGCCTGTTCAGGTTCAAAATTACCGATGGTAGAACCCGGAAAAAAGGCGACCCTGTTCGTAGACTCTACATGATAGGGCAGTTCGAGTTTGCCGGTAAAATCAGCACATATCGCATGCACATTCAACCAGGTAAATTCTGCTGCCAGTTTCTGAGCCTCATCCTGTAGATAATGTTTTGAGATATCGATAGGTAGATAAGCGATCGGTCTGAGCG
>DROB01000433.1 GCA_011321985.1 Gammaproteobacteria bacterium
ATCTATTCAGAAAGCGGGTTTTTGTTCAGGCGACGCAATAAAGCAATCAATTCTGTCTCGTGGTGAAATTCGGCTATTCCCTTGTCATCTACCGTTAATGTAAACTGCTCTTCTCGCCCTGTATCTGTGGAGGGTGTGCATTTTAATATGATCGTCTTCTTACTTGTCCCACTCCAGAAACAGTGCCACTCTGCATCGTCCGGTTTCGTTGTCGCAAAATTTGCCTTGCCATCGAAAGCAACAATGAGTTGGGCTAGCCCATAATCATTATCCTGTTTGGTTTTCCAGACTCCGCTTGCAGGGTGGGGCGTACAGGCCGAAAGTAAAAGCGTGATGCTGATCAGATACAGTGAATGTATAAATTTCATTGATTTAATGGTTATCTAATTTGTAGAGGCCGTTATGTAGTCGTGCGGTATGGTGTCAAAAGTATAAACGGCACCGCCCTGTTTTTTTGCAAAAGATTCGGCACCCTGTTTTGTCGAGAAGGGAACAGCTTCGGGTGCACCCATACCGCCAGCATGACCACTGCCGATGACATACCATGCTTTGTGAGCATCGATCCAGTTATCGACACCGGGGTTGTCCCAGTCAGCATCGCTCATGTCGTTGACATAGATGGCAGCGATATTTTTAGGTTCTTCGGGTGACAGGGTGAACGCGATGGCATCGCGCACCGAGGTAAACCACAATGCCTGCTTTTTGTCAGTAAGGAATATCTGTCCTTTGGGACCGCGATGGTTGACCACGGTCATCAGGCAGTAATAACCGTTGGCCTCACGGGTCAGGGTTTCGGCGGGAGGCACATCGACCACCCGGGGTTTTTCGCAGGCGGTTAGCAGGGTTAGTAACAGTAGTATGAGCAGTTTATTCATGGGTGTCTGGTTATCTGATCTGTTATCTTTCAGGTTATCTGGATAGTTGCCCTGCTATGGTGGTATTACCTGTGGCGAGCATGGTTTCGTTTTATAGCTCTCTTTTTTGAAATACCATTAATGTTGCTGCCAGCGGTACGATGATCCATAACAGCATGATACTGATCAGTAGCGTACTGCTCATGCCGGCTTCACTGGCAACACCGGCGATACCGGCCGCCTGGCTCACACCGTCGAACATGCTCAGGTTCAGGATGCGATAGGTATCGGTCGGGCTGATCAGCATCAACATCGAGAACAGTTGCTGACCGATTAACTGGCCTTCATCGATGAGCAGTGTGCCGAACAGGACCAGATCGTATAACACGACGAAGACCAGCCACAGTCCGATAGCCGTGCCGGCGGCAGTTGCTCTTTCTTTTACCAGTACGCTGACCAGATAACCTAGAGCGATGAATATCGCACCCAGTGCCAGTGAGCTCGACATCATCGAGACATAAGCCTGCCAGCCTTCCAGACTGGCATCGGTGAATAAAGCCAGGATGAGCATGGCACCACCGTAACCGGCAAAGATGGCGATAAATAAAATCAACACATGACCGAGAAACTTGCCCATGATGACCTGCCAGCGTGTTACCGGATAGGTCAATAACAGCATCATGGTGCCACGCTCGAATTCACCGACCAGTGCATCAAACGATAACATCAGAGCGATCAGCGGAATCAGATAGACGCTCAGACTGGCCAGGCTGATGACGCTGATATCCATGGCACTGGCTTTTATCGACCCGGTGGGTGCCGATCCCAGTAGTGATAACACCAGTGCCAGTGTACCCAGCACTATGATTGCCGCAGCGATCCATCGATTACGCAGGCCATCGCGCAGTTCTTTCATCGCCAGTATCCCGAGTATCTTTAACCCTGATATTTTCATGATGGCTCTCCATTCATGAAGTGGCTATACACTTCATCCAGTCTGGGTGGCAAGATCTGCAGATCATTGACCACATCCCCAAGCTCGGTAATACGCCGGATGAGAGGCATCTTGTCGCCATTGAAACAAGACAGGTTCAGTGTCTGGTGGTTGACCTCACCGATACGGGTTTCAGGTCCTAAGCGGTCGGCGACACTGGCTGCTTCACCCGGCGTAACCGTAACTTTTAAACGCACGGGCAGGGCAGCCTGTTGATACAGTTCATCGAGCGTGCCACTGGCTACGACCCTGCCGGTTTTCATGATGATGAAACGGCTGGCACGGGCCTCGACCTCATTCAGTGCATGAGAAGAGATGACCGAAGTCGCGCCTTCCTTATGTAATGCGTCGATCAGCTCGTAGAACTGCTGGCGCAATAGTGGATCGAGACCGGTCGTAGGTTCATCCAGGAACAGTAATTGTGGATTGCCCAGCATCGCCTGCGCCAGGCCCAGGCGTTGGCGCATACCTTTCGAATAAGTGCCGACCCGTCGTCTGGCAGCATCGGCCAGCCCGACCACTTCGAGCAGATTTTCACAATCGGTACGCGAAGCCCCTTTGAGCTGTGCATAAAAAGCCAGCACTTCACGGCCGGTCATGGCTTCGTAAAATGCCACGCTTTCGGGCAGGTAACCCAGTGTTCTATGTTGCGCTATCGTGCTGCTGAAAGCAGGATTGCTATCGAGTACCTTTACCTTGCCGGAGGTGGGCCGGGTTAGGCCCAGCATCAATTTCATCAGTGTGGTTTTTCCAGCGCCGTTATGCCCGACCAGTACCACGCATTCACCGGACTGGATGGTGAAATTTACCTTGGAGACTACGGTTTCGTCAGCGTAGCGTTTTGTAACGTTCTGCAGTGAGATAACCTTTTTGTTTGTCGGGTTCTGAGGGGTCATTGGTTTATATGGTTATCCGGGTTTTTGTATTGTTGTATGTCATTATTCTGGCAGCTGCATTGCGGTTTACGAACCGCTCCTACGGGTGAGGGGGCGTCTGTTTGGTTGTTTATACGGGTATGCATGGTTATGGTATTAAGCTGGAGACGATGGTGTCTGTGGTTAATACGGTGACCGTGGGGCGCATCAATGGTGCACTGTCGGTGACTCCACCGGGATGCAGGCCGGGAAATTCTGACTGTGCCCATTTCAGTACCTGCACCGAAGGGCTGTTCAACAACAGTTTGGCGAGAGGATGGCGCCAGACGAGCTGGTCGACCAGATCATTGGGCTGGTATATCTGGTCGGCGATACCGTTGTCATCGATATCGAAAGCGGTATTGTCGCTCCAGTAATTTCCACGCCCGTCTTTCGACCATTCGATATAACGGGTGCCCACGTATTTCACCTGGCTGCGATTATTGATAAAGGCATTATCATAGATCTCGTTCTTTTCCGAACCGGCGGTGAAGTGGATGCCGATCTGGCATCCTTCGAATGAATTATTATTGATCTTGTTAAAATTGGCATTATAGATAAAAACACACTTCTCGGCACCGACCACCCGGTTGCCTTCGATGGTGGAATAATTAGCGAAGTTAAAAAACAGTCCGCGTTTTTCATCACCGGATGAAAGATTATTTTTAGCGGTGATACGATCAGAAAACATCAGTGCAAAACCCACGTGATTATTGACCGAGATATTATTACTGACTTCGCTGTCGTTGGCGTACATATAATGTATCGCGAACCGTAGGTTAGACATGTGGTTGCCGCTGAAGATATTATTGCGGCTGGCATTAACAAAGATGCCATCACGACCATAGCGGATAACATTGTCCTTGATGACTGAACCGGGGGTGTTCCACAGATAGACACCATTACCACGGTCATTCATATGCTGAAGTTGACTACCGATGATCACATTGTTGCTTACGATAGCGTCTTCAGGTCCTTTCAGATAGACCCCTATCTGGTTATATTCAAAATGATTGTTCTCAACACGGGCGCGGTCACCTTTATCGGTGATAAAAACACCGCTGTCTTCGGTTTCCAGAACGGCGCCTGAATGTTGAATGGTTAAATTCTTGATCGATACATCCGCTGCCGATATGATGATGACATGGGAGGTATTTTCACCATCGACGATGCAGGGCAGGTGGCTGACCGAGTTCTCGCATTGCAGTGTAAGGCTCTGGTCGATATTGATCGAGCCGGTATAGGTTCCCGAGCTAAGTATCAGGTTATCACCGGATCGTGCTGAATCGATAGCGGTTTGCAGGGTGCCATCTCCGGGACTGACCTGCCTCTCTTCGGCTACCGAAACAAACGATAAAAGCAATAAACAGAGCAACAGTCCGCCGGTTAGCCCATCCAGGAAGGATGGAGAGACCGACGTACTTTTTTCATGTTGCTCGTTTATCACCATTTGACGTACCCGCGTTCTACGCAGGCTCTACCAGCATACGACCGCGCATCTCCATGTGCAGTGCATGACAGAACCATTGACAGTAGAACCAGTGTACCCCTGCACGATCTGCTGTAAAGGTGATCGAGCTGGTTTGCTGTGGCCCTATCTCCATAGCGACACCGTAATTTGCGATGGTGAAACCGTGTGTCAGGTCATCGATGGCATCATTATTACTGACGTAGATGGTGACTTCATCACCCTGTTTGACAGTGAATTTCTCCATACTGTAGTTAGGTGCGATCGACCACAGGTAGACGCGAACTTTTTTGCCATCGCGCACGACTTTAGAGGTGGTGCCCAGATCGACACCATCTTTTTTCGCCTGAGCATTGGCCTCTGTCCACATGCGGTCACCCTTGGTCCACAGGGAATCCGGGTTAACGATATCGGCACGCACGATGATGACATCGTGTGGTTCAGCGTAGGTCGGGCCATCATGCACCAGTTTCATCTTGTCGCCGCTGATGTCGATGAGCTGTTCGTTCTCCGGTTTGAGTGGACCGACATTGATGAAGCGGTCTTTGGAGAACTTGTTGAGCGAGACCAGCCATTTGCCATCGGCCTCTTTGGTTTCACCCATACTGGTATGGTTGTGCCCCGGTTGATAGTGTACATCGATCTTTTCGATGATCGGGTTCACTTTTTTGCCAGCATAAGCATCGACCGCTTTCTGAATGTTCCACTTCACGGCCTGGCTGTCCAGGAACAGGGTGGTGAAAGCATTGCCCTTGCCATCAAACGCGGTATGCAGTGGTCCCAGGCCCAGTTCGGGTTCGGCTACGACACAGTCGCGTGGTTTGATCTTGTCTTTGAACAGATCAGGCAGTTTTCTGACATCGATGACGGTAACGGTGGGGGATAATTTACCGTTGAATACGACATGGATGCCATCCGGAGCCGTGTTACAACCGTGTGGGCTGTTGGGCACCGGGATGTAACGGGTATATTTTGAGCCGTGACGGCCATCCAGTACCGGTACACCGTTATACTTCTTGAAGTCACCCGCTTTCACACCGGCTTCGATGGCTTTCAGGTCGAAGACCACGGCCCAGTCCCGCTCGTTGGCGATCATACCGGAAAGGTTGGTGGCTTCTTCACTGTTGTAGCAGGTGGAAAAAGCATACAGACCCTGATAGTCGGCATCGCAGTTATCCAGGTTACCATCGACCATGACCTGCCAGGCGACTTTCATCTCATCACCGTCGATCGCGGTGAAGATGGCATGGTATTTTGACGGGTCATCCAGCACACTGCCGTCATTGGGCAGTGGTACCCGGTGTTCACCGTTGGCAAAAACATAACCGGTACGCGGGTATTTCTGTGGACGCAGACCGTGTATGTCTGCCGCATTCGGGATCTCGATCATCTTGTCGCACTTCATCACGTCACAACGCACACGGGCAACACGGGTGTTGGCCTTGTCGTTCATGAACAGGTAGCGACCGTCATAGGTGCCATCGGTGAAGGACATGTGCGGATGGTGCAGGTCACCGTTGGTCCAGACACCGCCACGACCGTTGGAATCCAGGTATTTTTTTGTCTCCGGTAACATGCCATCGCGCATGATCTTGCGGCTCTCGTTGGTCGAACCCCAGCCCGAAGCACTGCAACGGTTGAATACCGGCACCCGCATCAGTTCGCGCATCGAAGGCATGCCCATGATGCGCATCTCGCCTCCCTGACCACTGCTCCAGAAACCGTAATATTCATCCAGATCACCCGGTGCCACTTCGGCCTTGTTCTTTGATGAAGCGATGGCGGCTTTGGGTGTCATACCAGCAAGACCGACCACGCCGGTGCTGCCGATGACTCCTGCCATCGCCGTTAGTTTGACTGACCCGCCCAGCAGCTGCCGCCGGGTAAGGGCTGTTTTTTCAGTATTGTCGTTCTCATCTTTCATTATTGCTACCCTCGTAGTAATGCCCAGTGTCTGGGCTAATTAATACCCGGCATGGCCAGGATGTTTTATTAATAACGGTGTTTTCAATCGTCATATCTTTTTTGTCAGCTCGACAGCGATGGCTGATTGTTTTTTGCTGTTGCCGGCATCAGCCACCGCCTTCGAACGAACGGTATGGCGTTCACGTTTCAGGCGTTTCTGTATCATCACCGGACAGGCCTGGTCGTCTTTATAAACCACCTGGCAGTGCAGGCAGTACAGGCATTCATTGACATTGATATTGCCTTCGGGGTGGATCGCCTGCACCATGCATTCATTACCGCAACGCTGGCAGGGTGTACCACATTCCTTGTAGCGTTTTAGCCAGGAGAACATGCGCATCTTGCCGGGAATCGCCAGTGCCGCACCCAACGGGCAGAGATAGCGACAGTAAAAACGTTCGATGAAAATACCCGGTATCAATACCGCCAGTGCGAACAGGACGAATGGCCATTCACGGGCAAATTTCAGGATGATGGCGGTTTTGAACGGTTCGATCTCGGCCAGGTGTTCGGCATCACCCAGCGAGTACAGAGACACCCCGAACAGCAGGAGAAAAATCAGATATTTGAATGTCCAGACACGTTCATGAATCGCCCACGGTACGGTGATCTGTTTGATCTTGAATAGTTTTGCTACTTTATTGATTAATTCCTGCAACGCACCGAAAGGGCATAGCCAGCCACAATAAGGGCCGCGACCCCAGAATAATAATGCCGCAGCAACCGAACCCCAGAGGATGAAGATCAGCGGCTCCATGAGGAAATAGCCCCAGTCAAACCCTGTCACCAGTGCGCTGAACATCGCCAGAATATTGACCACCGATAACTGGGCATTGAAATACCAGCCGATAACGACGAGTGTAAATATCAGAAACCCGGTGCGTACTGCTTCGGTTAGCTTAGGTCGTTTGACCAGCCAGTCCTGGAAGAAAAAGATCAGCGTGAGTACGATCGATCCGAGGATGAGGATAAATATCTCCGGGATTTTGAGTAGCCACATCTTCTTCCAGAAAGGTTCTTTTTTATTGGCGGCATCGTTGTCGCCGGCACTTTGTCTGTCGGTTTCGGTAAACTGCAGATACTTCTGAGGGGGGGCATAATCGAGCGTGAAGGTTAAAAATATTTTTTCAGTCGGGCCGACATTACGCCCCACAAGCAAGTCCAGCTTCCATGGTTCTGCCGCGTTAAAATTCATGTTGGCCGGTGTGCGGAACAGATCGACATCTTTCAGCTCCGGAGCACCTTCCGCGGCGATGTGCCGCAGGCGTTTATGGTAGCGATCGTGAAAGCGGATTGAGGTGTCTCCCTGGATGACCTGAAAACGGTCGAAGATGCCGCCGCGCACATAACCCGAACCTTTGAAAGAAAAACGACCACCGCCTGCCAGCATGATGGCCTGTTCACCGGGTTGAAGTTTTTTCTTCAGGTTCTGGTATTCGCTCTCACCCAGCAGGCTGCGTCCGATACTGGGTATCGATACCACGGCGGCGTAAAGCTCGACAAAAACCTCATTGTCGTCACCTTTTTCAGGAATATCACTGGCACGGAAATCATCCATCTGGTCATAAGCTTCGTTTATCTGTTTCAGATCAAGCTTCAGACGGCGCACCGAGCCTTCTCTGACCAGCGATTCCCAGTCCTCGATATCACTGATATCCGGATTGATCGTGGCTATCGGGCCGGTTATTTTCTGTTCGGGTTTGAGCCCGGAAAGGCCGTAGTTACGGGCGACTTTGATGGCACTGCGCAGGATGGTGTCGTCCATCACCATGACGGTTACCGTGGCACCGGTAACGATATCGATATCATGGTTCAGCCCGCCGCGTACCAGTTTGCCGACATCCATACCTTCATAATCTTTGAGGATGGCGGTAATGCGTTCTTCCGGAATACCGACAAGTACGATGGGTTCATGGTGCTCTACCAGCAGAGCTTTCTGTATGATGCCACTGGTGTCCATAGACACCAGCTGGTGGATCGGCTTTCCTGAATAACCGGTGGTATTGACATAGTCGGAGGTCAGAAAAACATAACCGATCTGTTTGCCTTCCTTGAATGCCGGTGCTACCACCGGGTCACCATCCGGTGTACCGATTTTATCGGCATCCGGGTAGATATCCTGTGCGCTGATGGCATCAAGAAAACGGGGGAGCTCGGAGCCGGCGTGGGCGATACCGATAGTGAGCCACTGTGCAAGTATCAGTATAAAAACCAGTCGAATCGTTCTGCGATAATTCATATATTATAGTGCTCGGATATTTATTCAGAATCACGTTTTGATCTATTAAAATAGTGGGTAGACCACACAGGATTTGTCCAGAGGTGTGTCATATGACGCATTTTGGGCTTTATTGGCTTTGATTCACTTGATAAAGGTCAAGTTAAAATTAATGTAATAGCTAAATAATGAGCCTCAGCATCAAAATTAACCCGATGAGAAAACCGTGAACGTGCTATCGACCCATGTGAAAACCACCGGCGACCTGATGTCTATCGCATTGCAGGCAGAACGCGAAGCGATCAGGCGTTACTCTTTACTGGCAGCAAAAATGCGTGAGGGTGAAAACGAAGCCACTGCCGAGTTATTCGAACGCATGGTCACTGAAGAACAGGAACATGAGCGGCTACTGCTGGCCTGGATGGCTCATGAGGGCATCGAGGAAAAACACGGTATTGCCCCTATCAGCTGGCAGGATCCTGCTATCTCGACGATATACAACGATGAGGCACGTGACCCTTACCAGAGTTCACCCTATAGGGCGTTGGCTTTTGCGGTACATAATGAAGAGCTGGCCTTCCGTTTTTATACTCATGTGGCAGCTGATTCGGATAATGAGAAGGTGCGTAAATATGCGGAGGTTCTGGCCCGGGAAGAACTGGGGCATGCGGCGTTGCTCAGAGCCGAGCGCCGCAGGGCTTTTCATGCTGAACGTAACGCTGCGACTGTCGAGCCCAGGCTGGATCCCGGGGTAGTGTTTAACGAAGCCGATCTGTTAGCTGCGGCTATCCATATCGATCAATTTCTGGCAGAGGAGATGAATGCGCTGGCACAAGGCTCACCGGAGATAAAAGCACTGGCCCGTGAGACCCGGTTACAGATCAATAGCAATGAAAATGTGTTGTATGAGAAATCGAAGGATGAAAAGAAATTACCGGGTGATGCTATTCTTGATAACCTCGCGCAGATCAAATCATACAATGATTCCCTGTTAGTCGAAAATGATGCACAGGTATTGAGGATACAGCGTCTGTGTGCCTGCTGTGATCGAAGTTTTTCTTTTTATGATGCTGTCGTCGAAACCACGAAGGATGAAGCGGTGATGCTCACTGCGCAGAGGCTTACTTCGCTGGCACTGGACCGGATCGAAATTTTGAAACAGGCAATGGGTAAAGAATGTGGTTGTGCCGAGTAAGCTGTAGCAGCTTGAACCTGATGGTGCAGACACCAACAGTATGACTAAAAATCGCTCTTGATTAAAAGTCTCCTTCCGGCCATAAGCGGCCATACGGAAAAAATGTTTCTAAATCTTTCAACGTCTGCTTTGCGTCGGAAGCAGTCCTTTGATTTCGTACAATAACTGTCCGTTCACATTTCAACTCATGCAAGTAAGTTATATCACTCAGGTCATGCCCTGCAGGTCATACTTAGCCATTAAAGCTATTTGCTCTTGTCCTTCAGAAACAGAAAAACACTGAGCAGGTGCATCTGCTGAGAATTTTTTTTACCTCTCACCAGCCGTATTTTTTTTGTCTTTGGTGGTGTGGCAGCGTTATCTTTTGTCAGTGTCCCGCTTGCCCGTGCTTCCGTACGTTTATTCGATATAAAATTTTTATCGGCATAGGCGATAACGCTTGCATCGGGTCTGTTGTTGAGTGGGGTCTCGTGCCGTGCAGATGTATCTGCTAACGCGACGGGATCACTGGAGAAGAATTGCACCATGATCATGGGTATCATGAATAGTGCCATAAGTACGAAAAATCGCATGAAAAATCCGGCCGATCAGTTGAAGAAAGGGGGATTTGGAGCATTTAGGTGTGAATCCTCTAACTGTAGACGTTGTTTCGAAGAACGCCAGCCTTTTGTGAATAATTAAATCGCTTTTTTGTTGCAGCACAGTAGCCGAAAATCAGGCTACAGACGTTTTTAGTGACTGGTGCCTTCCAGGTAGCGTGTCTTGTTGAACACGTTATATTTACCGGAGGGTTTATTCATCGGCAGACGTTTTACCTCTTTCAGTGTTTCTGCATCGTATACGACCACGGCTCCTTCCGGGTCCCAGATGCTGAGCAGGGCATACTTTCCATCACGGGTAAATTCGACATGGGCGGCTGTTTTTCCGGGGGCGGGGCGCAGGGTCTTTACGATCTCCAGCGTCTGTTTATCGATGACGTGTACGGCATCTTTGTTCGGGCCAAAAAACACATCGACCCAGGCATAGGGGGTATTTTTATGGCTGCGCATGAAGAAACCGGGACCCAGTGTCTTTATGTGCTTGATGGTCTTCCAGGTTTTCATATCGATGATGCTGATCAGGCCCTGTTTCAGATTAGGTGTTGCCAGCACCGTGGTATCTTTGTATTTCCAGGTGATACCTGAACCCAGATGTGGCAGTCCGGGCAGATCGATATCGGCGATCTTCCGGCCGACGATCAGATTGATGACCTGACCCTTCTGACCATCGCGTGAGGCACCGATCAGGTGCTGATAAGACTGATCAAAAAAGAAATCATCGAGGTAGTCGTCCAGCTTTATCCGTCTCACGGGAAACGGGCCTTTTTCGGCGATGCCTTCAGCCATCTTGTAATCATGGACATAGCCCTGATAGATAGCAGGCGGGTTATCGGTGTAGTTTATCTCCCATACCTGTTTGATATCCTTCAGTGCGACGATAAAACTATTGCGGGGCGGTGCGGTGTAGACTGCACTGGCACGGGATGTTTTTCCCGTATCATCTTTGATATCGAAACGTTTTATCGGACTGAGGTCTTTAGCATCTAACAACATCAGGGTGTGAGGCAGATAATTGGCGACCATCACATAACGGCCGTCAGCCGATACCGCCAGATTACGGGTGTTGATTCCTGCACGGATTTCCGCGATCAGTTTCAGGTTGTAGATATCGTATTTACTGATCCAGCCATCACGTGATGCAAAATAGACGAAGCGTCCATCGGGTGAATACTTGGGGCCACCGTGCAGGGCAAACCGTGATTTAAAACGGTGGATGGGTTCGAATTTATCGCCATCGAGTAAGGTGACGTGGTGGTCGCCCAGCTCGACCACCAGGAACAGGTTGAGTAGATCGTCTACTTTAAAGACGGGTATGTCGGGTAGATCTTCTTCCCTGTTATAGATGATGTGGCTGGCATTGATCTCATCCATACCCCAGACGGGTGTTTCTTTTAACGGTGTATAGATCAGCTTGACCAATGACTGAATCTGGTCGTCATCAAGCTTTTCGCCGAAGGCAGGCATCTGTGTGGCTGCGCGACCATTTTTGATTACCTCGATCGCCGCTTTTTTGCGAAGGCGTTTTAAATTTTCCGGCAGCAATGCGGGACCCATGCCGCCCAGTCGATTGTTATTGTGGCATCGTCCGCAGTTCTTTTCATATATCTTGATGGTGTCATCTGCAGGTGCGGCCGATACGTATGAAGCATTCACCAGTATGAGAAAAATACTGATTAAGATAGTTTTCGATGGATATGTGTGTGCCATAAATTATTTAACTGTAACGGGTCAAGTTTTTTATCATAGAAAGCCACCACCTGTAGGAGCGGTTTGCAAACCGCGATTGCCTGCATGGAAAACCAGGGTTGTTTTACGTAACACATACCACGAACATTTTTAAGAGCAATCGCATGATAATACAAAGAAAAACGACGGGCAAACTTGCGTCTACCCGTCGTTGATCGTGCTAACTAGAGAGTTAGGGAACCTCTAAACAAGTCGTGGATCGACATCTTGCCATTTAAAATATCCTGTATCTTCGTTATGGATCTTCGCAATAGCCCTGCCCAATACTCGGCTATGGC
>DROB01000434.1 GCA_011321985.1 Gammaproteobacteria bacterium
GCCTGTCGTTGTGGTATCCGCGTTACCCTGCGCGATGGTGAGGTGCGTTATATTCAGGGCAACCCCGAGCACCCGCTGAACAAAGGGGTCATCTGCGCCAAAGGCGCATCGGGCATCATGAAGCAGTATTCACCTGCTCGTCTGACCAAGCCCCTGATGCGCAAACCCAAAAGTAACCGTGGCGATAATGATTTTGTCGAAATCTCCTGGGATAAGGCATTTTCTATCATGGAAGAGCGCCTGGCCCATATCCGTGCCACCGACCCCAAACAATTTGCCCTGTTTACCGGACGTGACCAGATGCAGGCGCTCACCGGCCTGTTTTCCAGACAGTATGGTACGCCGAACTATGCCGCTCACGGCGGCCTGTGTTCAGTGAACATGGCGGCGGGCATGATCTACACCATCGGCGGCTCTTTCTGGGAATTTGGTGGTCCGGATCTGGAGCGTTCCAGGCTGTTCATTATGATCGGAACCGCAGAAGATCATCACTCTAATCCGATGAAGATCGCTCTGGCCGACTTTAAGCGCAAAGGCGGCAAGTTTATCGCGATTAACCCGGTACGCAGTGGTTACGCAGGCATCGCCGATGAATGGATACCGATCAAGCCCGGCACCGATGGCGCGCTGTTTCTGTCCATTATTAATGAAATAATTAAACAGGGCCTGTTTGACAGGGATTTTTTGATCAATAATACAAACTCTGCCGAACTGGTCAATATGGATGAAGCTTCATCCGAACACGGCATGTTCGTGCGCTTTGAAGTGCCCAAAGAAGAAGGTTGCTTTGATGCACAGAACAAACTGTGGTGGGATCGGGACCTGGACAAGCCCATCTCCATGCATACCGAGGGCTCCGACCCGTATCTGCTCGGAGAGTTTAAGCTCGATGACGGTACACCGGTAAAACCCGCTTTCCAGCTGCTGGTGGATCGGGTAAAAGACTACACACCCGAATGGGCCTCCGAGATTACCGGTATCCCCGCCGAAACCATCAAACGCCTGGCTTACGAGATGGGCATCACCGCGCGTGACGAAAAGATCGAATTACCGATATCATGGACCGACACCTGGGGCAAAGAACACGACCATATCACCGGCAACCCGGTTTCGTTTCATGCCATGCGTGGCCTTGCTGCACATTCCAATGGTTTTCAGACCATCCGTGCCATGTCTATCTTGATGAGCATACTGGGCACCATCGACCGACCCGGCGGTTTCCGCCATAAAGCCCCGTTCCCCAGACCCATTCCACCGTGCGCAAAAACACCGACCAGTTGGGATGCGATTCAGCCCAATACACCGTTAGACGGTATGCCGCTGGGCTGGCCCGCTGATCCCGACGATCTGTTTGTGGATGATGAGGGGCAACCGATCCGCCTGGATAAAGCTTTTTCGTGGGAGCACCCGTTATCTGTACACGGCCTGATGCAGAACGCGATTACCAATGCCTGGCGTGGCGATCCATATTCCATCGATACCATGATGATCTTCATGTCGAACATGGCCTGGAACTCGACCATGAATACCACCAGTGTCCGCGAGATGTTGAACGACAAGGACAAGAAGGGCGAGTACAAGATTCCTTTCCTCATCGTCTGCGATGCGTTCCAGTCCGAGATGGTCTCTTTCGCCGATCTGGTGCTGCCCGATACCACCTATCTGGAACGCCACGATGTGATGTCGATGTTAGATCGTCCGATCTCTGAATTTGATGGCCCGGTAGATTCCGTACGCATCCCGGTGGTCGAACCTACCGGTGAATGTAAACCGTTCCAGGAAGTTTTGCTCGAGTTAGGCACACGTTTGAAATTGCCTGCCTTTGTCAACGAGCAGGGCGAACGTAAATACCGCGACTACCCTGATTTCATCATCAATTATGAGACTGCGCCGGACTCCGGCATCGGTTTTCTGGCGGGCTGGCGAGGCAAGGGCGGTGAAAAATTCATGAAAGGGGAGCCCAACCCCAATCAGTGGGAGATGTACGAAAAGAATAACTGCGTGTTCCATTATGAACTGCCTAAATCGTATCAGTACATGCGCAACTGGAATCAGGGATATCTGGAATGGGCAAAACGTCACAGCCTGACGCGTTACGCCGAACCCATCAACATCCATATATACAGTGAAGTCCTGCAAAAATTCCGACTGGCAGCACAGGGTAAATCGGATGGCAAGCAACCTCCAGAGCATCTGCGTGAACGCATCGATACCCATTTTGACCCGCTGCCATTCTATTCGGATACACTGGAAGCCCAGCAGACCGACCTGCGCCAGTATCCACTGAACGCCATCACCCAACGCCCGATGGCGATGTATCACTCATGGGATTCCCAGAATGCCTGGCTGCGTCAGATCCACACCCATAATTATCTGAACGTAAACACCAAAACAGCCGAAGCCGCTGGCATCGCTGATGGTCAATGGATGTGGGTTGAGTCCATGCACGGCAAGGTACGCTGCATGTGCCGCCACTCGGAAGCGGTCGAACCCGGCACGGTATGGACATGGAATGCCATCGGCAAAGCGAAGGGGACCTGGGGTCTGAAGAAAAAGGCAAACGAATCACAGAAAGGCTTTTTATTAAACCATCTGATCAGCGAAGAATTGCCCGCCAGCGAAGCCGGCGATCATCTTTCCAACTCCGATCCAGTCACAGGACAGGCCGGCTGGTACGATGTCCGCGTTAAAATTTATCCGGCAGAGGAGGGTGAGCCTGAAGAAACCTTCCCACAATTTAAAGCCGGTGCCAAAACGCCCGGAACCATGGTACGCAATAAATTTATCAGTGGCCGCTGGTTAAAATATTTTGCTGGCAAAAAAGCCGGTTAAAGGAAAAATTATGACGCAACTTGCTCTGGTTATCGATTTAAATGTCTGTGTTGGCTGCCACGCCTGTGTCACCAGCTGCAAAGAGTGGAACACCTCGGGCACGGCGGGTTTCCTGTCCGACTATAACCCTTATGATAAAGACCCGACCGGTACTTTTTTTAACCGTGTCCAGACCTTTGAAGTAGGGGAGTACCCCAACACGCAGACCGTGCATTTTCCAAAAAGCTGTCTGCACTGTGAAGAGCCGCCCTGTGTCCCTGTCTGCCCGACCGGTGCCAGTTACAAACGTGAAGAAGATGGCATCGTACTGGTCGATTACGATAAATGTATCGGTTGCAAATATTGTTCGTGGGCCTGTCCTTACGGCGCGCGTGAGATCGACGAAAACCAGAAGGTGATGAAAAAATGTACCCTGTGTGTCGATCGCATCTACGATGAAACCCTGCCCGAAGCCGAACGTAAACCGGCCTGTGTGCTGGCCTGTCCGACCAGCGCACGCCTGTTCGGTGATGTGAACGACCCCGATTCGATGGTATCGGAACAGATCCGTGATAACGGCGGTTATCAGCTGATGCCGGAGTGGGGCACTAAACCCGCCAACCACTATCTGCCACGCCGTAAGACCAACATTACCATCCATCGAGATGAACTTACCCGTGTCGATAATCCATTGAATAAAGAACGTAAATTACCGATGCCTGGCGACGATGAACAGACGCTGGACGATGTCATGAGCTGGTAGACGCTATCGTTAACTGTATATTATAAAGAGACCTTACTATGCATCCTGCTTTTTCTGTTATTTTTCTGACCACCCTGATCGGTGTCGGTCAGGGATTATTTCTGGCCCTTTACACCGGCCAGCTCTATTCTGTTATCAAAGTACTACCGGCGCAGGACTCGTCCAGCTTTTACGGTTACGGCAGTTTGCTCGCACTGGTTTTTCTGGCTGCTGGCCTGGTGGCATCGTTCTTTCACCTGGGCCACCCTGAACGTGCATGGCGCTCGGCAGCCAGATGGAAAACCTCCTGGCTATCACGCGAGGTGATCGTGCTACCGGCTTTTATGGGCACCACTTTTATTTACGCGATGATCCATATCAGTGGCTGGAACCCGGTATTATTTTCCCTGAGTGAAGATTTTATCGTCGACCTGTCATTACTGGTCGGTGCGCTCAATACCGCTCTGGCTTTTACCTTGTTTATATGTACTGCCATGATCTACGCCTGCATCAAATTTTTACAGGAATGGGCGACACCGCTTACCGTCGTTAATTACACTCTGCTGGGCATGGCATCCGGTTTTGCCTTGAGCACCGCTTTTGCTGCCTATGTCGAATCTGATATCATCCACTTTTACGGTGGCTGGGCGATCGCATTAACGGCCTTTGCTTTTATCACCCGCAGTGCTTCACTGATAAGAAATACGAAGATAAAATACAAATCCAACCTGAGTTCAGCGATCGGTATCCGCCACACAAAAATTACACAGAAAGCGCAAGGATCGATGGGAGGGTCATTCAATACCCGTGAATATTTCCATGGAGC
>DROB01000435.1 GCA_011321985.1 Gammaproteobacteria bacterium
GAAGACCATTTCCCCAATTGTTACAAATTGTTAAATCTTCAGGCATGGCATTGCCTATATTTTCTGGTTTTTCTATAGTGTCCATAACTTCATGATCCGGATGATCATGCATTGTCAGAGATTTGAAGACGGGGGCCCAATTGAACTTTATACAGGTATGCTTTGAAGAACGTGTCTGCGACTACACTGAATGTCTCGATGATATCGGTTTTTCGAGAGACCAGACTTTCAGATTTTTGCCAGAAGCTGCAACAGGTGTTTTAGATGTTACGCAGAACACCAGTATCTTTCAGGCTATCACCTGCCTTCTGGATAACCGTTCTTCTCAACTACTCAGGATGCTCGATGTGGATTTGATCGCTGATCGATCAGGAGTAAGTTCCGAACAGGTGATAGCCGGTTTCAATGCTATCTCGCCGCTTTTACTGGAAGATTTTTTCCATAAAGGCCAGTCGTTTATCCGGTCCGGAAGTCGCGGCCTGAGAAAAGCCCGTGCACTGCCGCCATGATTCGTAAAATTATTAAAACTAAAACATACTTAAATGAAAAAAGAGGAATAAAAAATGTCTAGAAATATTCAGGATGTCGAAGGTATTGGTCCAACCTATGCTGCACTGTTAAAAGAGGAAGGTATTTCCACCACTGCAAAGTTTCTCGAAGTCTGTGCTGACAGGAAGGGCCGCAAGGCACTCGCTGACAAGACTTCACTGAGTGAAAGTAATATTCTGAAGTGGGTGAATATGTGTGACCTGTTCCGCATCAATGGTGTCGCCGGCCAGTTTGCCGAGCTACTCGAGGGGTCAGGTGTCGATACTATCAAGGAATTACGCAACAGGAATGCTGAAAATCTGGCCACGAAGATGGCAGAGGTGAATGAGGCGAAGAAACTCTGCAAAGTTTCACCCAGTACAAAAGTCGTCTCTCAGTGGATAGCACAGGCAAAAGAACTTGATCCGATGGTCAGTTATTAGATCGATAAGCGGTTTTATCCCTGTTACCCAAAGGCGGCCCAGGCCGCCTTTTTTACGTCCATGGAAGGACTGTATCTCGCAAGTAGCCAGGGAGGCGGTGCGTGTGTGTCCGATTCCCGCTCAGTTACTATTGACAGTTTAAAATTAGAATCTGTATGATAAACTCGCTCATCATCATGAATCAGAGTTTACAATTGTTAACAATAATGGCACTACATGTGGCCCGGTCTATGTCAATATAAATTCAAAACTTATACTTAACATTATCAAGAGGTCAAAATTGTGCGGATAGGGTTACTGGAGGATGATGCTAGTCAGATCGAGCTGATCAGTCTATGGGCAAATGAGATGGGTGATCAGTTGCAGTCCTATACTACAGGGAAGAGTTTTCGCGAGGCGCTGCGTGATGAAAATTTTGATCTACTGGTCCTCGACTGGCACCTTCCCGATACCACTGGTATAGAAGAACTTGACTGGTTGCGCGGTGAAAAAGCCTCGAACACACCGGTCATCTTTATCACCAGCCGTGACAGTGAAGAGAGCGTAGTAGAAGCCCTGGAGCATGGTGCGGATGATTATATGGTTAAGCCGGTTAAAAAAGATGTCACTCTGGCCAGGATAAAAGCACTCCAGCGACGTTACTCTCTCGACGAAGCTCTCCGTGATGCCGATAGCAGTAGTGATGAAAAAAGCATCGATAATAATGTTATCGAGATCTTCGAGCCCTACGAGATAAATGAAGCAGAGTGCAGTATCTCGGTGAATGGTGAAGCGGTAAAACTGACCAATAAAGAGTTCAAGCTGGCAGTCTATCTGTTTCGGAATGCAGGCAGCCTGGTTTCCCGGACCTTTCTGATGGAGACGATCTGGGGTACGCGAGCTGACCTCAATACGCGTACGGTCGATACCCATATCAGTCGCATCCGTTCAAAACTGGGTATTAATCCGACCATCGGCTGGCAGTTGAGCAGCATTTATCAACGTGGTTATCGTTTGTTTAAAGTTTCCTGACAGGATAGATATGCTATTACGCCAGTTCACCGTATTTTTGATCGCACTCGCATTCATCATGCCGGGCATCGTCTCAGCCGAGCAGGAATACTGGGAGTACACCTTCAGGCCGGGCGACAGTATCTGGAAGATCGCTGAAAAATATACCACGACGGTGGATAACTGGAGCAAGATACAGCGTATCAACCAGATCCGCCAGGGTGGCGATAGAAGGATCCGTCCGGGGACACGCATCGTCATCCCGGTCTCTATGTTGAAGCTGCAACCGACACCGGCTGTGGTCATTGCACTCGATGGCGATGTTAGTGTGATACGTGCTGGTGGCAGCAAGGAAACCATTACCACCGATACGAAATTATACAGCGGTGACCGTATCGTCACAGCGAAAAAGCAGAGTGTGCGATTGCAGTTTGCCGATAAATCCGAGTTACAGATCCTGCCCCAAACCGAGGTCGTACTCGACAAGCTCAGTCATTTCAAGCAGACCGGTATGGTCGATACGCGTATCCGTCTGGATACCGGCGCGGTGAATACACACGTCGAGAAGCAGCAATCCGATGGTCATTACGAGATCAGGACCCCTTCTGCCATCACCTCGGTCAGGGGCACCTCGTTTCGATTATCATCGGATGCGCAGCAGATAAGCCGGACTGAAGTAACGGGCGGAGTAGTGGCGGTATCTGCCGGTGATACAGAGAAGGCGGTCAAAGACGGTTTTGGTATCGTCGCCGAGAAAGGCAAACCTTTACCTGAGCCGGTAAAATTACTGCCTCCCCCCGAGATCCGCATCGACCAGCCCGGGCATAAGACGACTGTCAATTTTAACTGGTCCGCCCTCGATGGTGCCGTATTTTATCGTTATCAGATAGCCAGTGATGAAAAATTTAATCAGATAAAGATTAACGAGACCACTGTCGATGTGGCTGTCCAGATCAACAGTCTGTCCCCCGGTCATTATTTTTTGCGTGTCCGTGGTGTCGATCAGTACAGACTCGAAGGGCTGGACTCGGTCCGTTCATTCGAGATACAGAAAGCACCTCCACCCCCGCCAGTGCAACCACCCGTCGAAGAGGATTCGTGCTGGAAAGTCATCATGTTCATCGGGCTGATTATTATCCTGCTGTAATCTCTGTTGCCAGTAAATCCCGTTATACTCGTGCTGTGAACGTAAGGTCTGTCAAAAAAAATTATCCGGCTAAGAGTGCCGTTCGCAGAGAACATTTTCTGCTGGTCATATTATTGACCTTTAGTGCCGGTTTATTTGTTCACTACGACATACTCTGGCGCTGGGATAATCTGCTATACGATGCACAGCTGTCTTTCTGGACGCGAGACGTTCCCGATGACATCATCATCATCGATATCGATGATGAAAGCCTCGAACAGCTCGGTCGCTGGCCCTGGCCACGTTCGGTTCATGCTCAACTGATCAATCAACTCGATGACGAATCACCGCGTGTGATCGGTCTGGATGTCATCTTCAATGAGCCCGATAATAATAATCCCTTATCCGATGTATTACTGGCGCGTGCCATGCGCAGGAGCGGCAAGGTCGTGTTACCTGTCTTTATGGCCAGGGAGAGCAGCAACTCCTATCCGATAGAAGCACTGCCATTACCTGAATTTACCGGTAATGCGGCGGCACTGGGGCATGTCCATATCGATATCAGTAAGGACGGTATCGCGCGACGCGTGTTCCTCAAAGAAGGCATCGGTGAACCGCACTGGATGCATTACAGCCTGGCACTGCTAAGTATCAGCGATAAAAATATCGGTTTATTTCCGGAGATAGATCCGGAGCGCGATAAAAAGACATACTCACCCATGCAGTGGTCGAGGGAATACCCTTTCCTGATACCTTACGCCGGTCCTTCCGGACACTTTCAGCATATCGGCTACTGGCAGGTGCTGTCAAAAAATTATCCTGCGGATCTATTCCGTGACAAGATCGTGTTGATCGGTGCGACTGCTGAGGGTATGGGTGACGCACTACCGACACCATTATCGGGCAGCGGTGGTGTGATGCACGGTGTCGAGATCGTCGCCAATATCATCGACGCGATCCGCCA
>DROB01000436.1 GCA_011321985.1 Gammaproteobacteria bacterium
CGCGGCAATGTGGTGCAGGCTCAGTCGCAACTGAGTACCACGCAGGCCAAGTGGTACGAGGCACGCATCACGCGAGCCAAACTGGAACATTCTATCGCCACACTGATCGGTAAGGCGCCCGCAGATTTTTCACTCGACAGCGCACCTATCGATGTGCAGGTTCCTGAAGTGCCACTGGTATTACCTGCTACGCTGCTGAAGCGTCGCCCGGATATCGCTGCCGCCGAACGACGCATGGCAGCCGCCAGCGCACAGATCGGTGTCGCCGAAGCAGAAGCTTATCCCGCACTCAATCTTTTTGCAGGTGCCAGCATCCGGAAGGGACTGCTGGGTGGAGCGAAAGTCAATGCACCGTTATACGCGGGAGGTGCTATACAGGCCAGAGGTGCCGAAGCTTCAGCCGCTTACACTGAAGTCGTCGCCAACTACCGACAGACCGTGCTCGACAGTTTTCGTGAAGTGGAAGATGACCTGATCACACTTCAACACCTCGACAAAGCCTCTGAGGCAATGACCGAAGCGGTAAAAGCATCACGCGAGACAGTCAAGATCATGAAAAACCAGTATCATGCAGGTATCATCAATTATCAGTCTATCGTCATCGCACAGGCGACCTCACTCGCCGATGAACGTGGCGCACTGGACGTGCTCAGTCGTCGCCTGGTCGCAAACGTGGATCTGATCAAGGCTCTCGGAGGGGGCTGGGATGCCGCCATGCTAGAGCCTGAGGAGGAGCAACAGGCCGTCGTCGGGAACTCGGAGGTCAAAAATACAGACGAGTAAGCTGAGACTCACCAACGTAACGTTAGCTCTACCCCACCTCCTTTGCTGTCTAGCCACGGATTCAATTGCACTGTGTCATCGAATGCATCAGTAAACAACCAGCCACTGATGGTGCCGATAGCCGCACCAGCGACCACATCATGCCAGAAGTGCTTCCTGGCAGCCACGCGTGCGCTGGCAGTAAAGGTAGCCAGGGCATACGCTGGCACTCCTGTCTGCCAGCCATAACGTCGATACAGTGTCGTCGCCGAAGCAAAAGCATTCGCTGCGTGTCCCGATGGGAAGCTGTTTTTATCACTGTTGTCCGGGCGCTCCTCGCTGACCAGTGCCTTGCCCAGGAGAGCCACGCCCTCAGCAGAACCGATACTGTAGGCCGCCTGACGAAAACCCTGCCAGTCATCACGTGTCACCGGAAGTATCAATGCTGTACCCATCAAGGTAAAAACGCTGACATCGCTGATATCGGCCCAGGTACTATTGCTGATCGCATTGACCGACGGACTGACACCCGACACCAGTAAAAACATAACAGGTAGATAACGAAATGTCATAGTCATATCCTCATAGCAATTAAAAAGAGAATCCGGTGCACTTCCTGTCTATAGTGTATTCTTAACACCTTAAGAAAATCTGAAACAGGATCATCAAACTCGAAATCTTATCGACCTGCTAATTAACATCCTTTCAGATACTCTATGTGACAACTTTAACAGGTATTTCAACGATACTTTATGAAAACGAATGACGAATACCGGCTTCGCCTGTGGTGGCTGTTGCTGATATTGCTTATCACCAGTACCTTCGGTCTTGTACTGGCCCACTACGGTCCGGCCAGTTTTGACGGCCCCTTGCTGTTATGGTTTCGGGTCAACGGTGATACCGGTCTGCTGGCAGGTCCTCAGTGGATGGCCAGTTTCTGGTCTGGCCTGAGTGGCTTAGGTGATAAAACACCCCGGATCGTGATATCAGTTCTGGCCCTGTTCGCGTTATTGTTACTGCGCCGCTGGCACGCTGCTCTGTTCATCGCAGGGGTGCTGATCAGCGGCACCCTGCTGACAGCGATCCTCAAACATGGCATAGCCCGACCCAGACCACAACTGGTCTCCCATCTGGATCATATCAGTTCACAGAGTTTCCCCAGCGGGCATACCCTGACCAGCACACTATTCTATCTGACGCTGGCGTGGCTACTCGCGCCTTTATTGTCACGACGGATTTCACGCCTGTTCCTATATACACTGGCTATCATCCTGTCACTGGCGATCGGCGTATCACGCATTGCACTGGGCGTGCACTGGCCAAGTGATGTACTCGCCAGTTGGGTTATCGCTACCACCTGGTTATGCCTGTGGGTGTTACTGGCTAACCATTTCTGGCCTGAGGCACTGAAGGATCAGACCTCTGATCGTTTATAACCGCGTTCAGTTAAAGTGCGTGTCACAGCCTCTTTAGCTGCGGCCACGACCTCGGGTAATGGCTGGTTAGTATCAATTTCAGCGATGGGCGCACCATTGAAAGTCAGCTGTGGTGTAATCTCTACTTTCTTCCTAAGGGCTTCACGACGATGATCCGGTTTGCGTGCACAGGCTGTATCCAGATCGACATTAAGCCGTAGTACCAGGTCTGGTTTAAAACTGGTCATCCATTCGAACGCCGCCTGCTCTCGTTTAGCCAGCCAACGGATGAAAAAATTGCCTTCCGCAGACACAGACAGTGCAGGACCATCATAGGCACGCGGAAATTCAAGTTGTGGAAAACGATCGGTAATAATGATCAAACCCTGTTGTCGTAATGCCAGCATCCGCCGAAACCGCCGCATGCGCCGTAGCGTAAAGGCATACATCACCAATGAAGGGAAAAAACCGGGGGTCTTGTTTTTGGCGTGAGAATTATTGACAGAAACCACCTTGCGATTAATCAGACGCTCGAACCACTTGCCTATCAGCGGTAACTCAGATAACCAGCGACCGATGTTACCGGCCTGTTTTCCCAGATGCGCAGCAGCAGCAGGACCATAACCTCTTACCCATTCCAGAACCTGTTCACTGACCGTGGATTTCCCGGAACCATCACAACCGATAACAGCGATTAATGGGGCCAGTTCAGAAGAAGCGTTCGCCATCAGGAGATTCCGTCATAAGTCTTGGTAAAGTTTCGCAGTATCCGGCTTATGATGAAAGCCACCAGTGCCACTGCCCAGATGTAGTACCACACCGGATTTTCTGGCAACTGACTGAGATCAAACCCACGGCGTGCCAGATCGCACAGGACGATTACGGTAAACAGTGAAAATATTTTTTTCTCCTCACGATAGATACAACGGCGCATCCAGAAGGGATATTTAGGCTTAACCCAACCATGCAGACGGGGAATCAGGAACGGCACATCCTTTGCCCATTTGGCATGTGCTTCTTTGCCAAACTCTTTATATAAAAACTCTTCCTCGTAGATCGAGATGCGCTCGTAAATCAGTATCGATATCAGGAAGGTCAACGCACCATATACCCAGCTACCCGATAGCATCGCGATACCGGTAAAGTTAAGAATGCGACCGAGATACAACGGATTTCTCACCAGTGAGTAGGGGCCGGTAGTATTCAGTTCAGATGCGATAGCCGCCACCTTGGTAACACCCGAGGTGCCCAGAGCCGCATGACCACTGGTAAAGATACGGACCAGCGCCCCGGAAAATGCAACTCCAAGCGAAGCCCAGAACCACACCTGGTTAGCCGTGTCAGAGGTAAATGGTCCGAGCGTGCCCTGAAAATACGCGACCACCACGCTGATGACGATTACGATATCCAGATATTTGCCACGCACTTTGAACAGGGCTTCACCGCTGCGCACGAGTTCTTGCTGATACATATATTATTGCTCCTGGGAATTGATGGGAGAATGTTAATGAGAGGATGCGACATCTCGCAATCCGAACCAGGCCAACCAAATAGGCCGAGCAGGTAAAACCGCGGATTATATCACACCGTTAAATCATTGGAATACACACTGACAGGAAGTTTAATGGAAGCCGCTCAAGCCAGAATCACCCTTGAAACCAGGATACCCGTGTACCGGTTCGGTAAGATGATAACCAATCCCGAATAAGCGACACAACCTTTTCAACCATTGTATGTACACCAGAATTTATCGTAAACTGCCCGCCCATTTCAATATATCTGGTCATCCGCCGTGAAGCGTTCATCCTCATCCCTCCCGCATCAACTCCTGCCACGCGTTATCGCTGTAATCGGTTGTGACGGCTCAGGCAAGTCCACGCTGACCGATGATCTGATCAAACACCTGAGCGACAGGGAGCCGGTCGAATGGCTTTATCTCGGGCAGTCCTCAGGCTATATCGCCGAGCGGATTAAAAACCTGCCGATAATCGGCCCACCGTTCGGACGTTTTCTGGTTCGCAAGGCTGAACGAGTTAATACCAGGGACGATACTCCACCGGGTACCGCCACTACGATCGTGATCTATCTGCTGTCCAGGTGGCGTGCTCATAAATTCCGCCGCATGTTATCGATGACACGTCACGGCGTGCTGGTGATCACCGATCGCTACCCGCAGGCTGAAGTACCCGGCTTCAAATTCGATGGTACCGGCCTGGGTGCGATAAACACCGAGAGCTGGCTAGCGCGCAAACTTGCCGCTCGCGAGCAGAAGCTATATGAATGGATGGCAGGCCATGTCCCAGCTCTGGTTATCCGGCTCAATATCGATGCGGACACGGCCCATGCACGCAAACCAGACCATAAATTATCCACACTACGCGACAAAGTTGCTGTCATCCCGAAGCTGCACTTCAATGATGCCAATATCCTCGACCTCGATGGTCGCGATCCTTATGAACAGGTACTCGATAGCGCCTTGCATGCAATCGACACTGTAATCAAGACAGGCCCGAGTTGAAAACCTGTTTACCTTTTTGCCATTCGTGGTTACCTGGGTAATCTATCTCTTCCATCAATAAATGTTAATAAAAGCATGCCTTTATGAAAAGGTATTTCAAACACATTGTGCAACTACCTCCCGGATGCAGGATTAACTTTTTGCCACCAATATGGTATCTTTTGCGAAATTTGTCATCACCCTCTGGCTGAATCCACCATGTCTGAACCCACTACTCACAGCAATGAGTCGAATGCGCTACTTACTGGTGTCATCGCCGTCGTTGGTTGTGACGGTACCGGTAAATCAACATTGTCTGCTGACCTGCTGACCAATCTGCGTGACAGGGGTCCCGCTGAACGGCGCTATCTCGGTCTGGTATCGGGCGAGACAGGAGATAAGATCAAAAACTTGCCCCTTATCGGTGTTGGACTTGAGCGCTACCTCGCGGCCAAGGCAACGCGAGCACAAGACATGAAAAAGAAATTACCCGGCACCGGTACTGCGATAATCATGCACCTGCTTTCACTGTGGCGCGCCGCACATCTGCGCCGGGTAATGCGTCTATCACGAAAAGGGGTGAAGGTGATCGCTGACCGTTACCCACAGGCGGAGATTCCAGGCTTTCATTACGATGGTCCGGGCATCACTGCCAGCCACACTGATAACTGGTTGCTACGCAAACTCGCATCACGCGAGCAAACACTGTACCAATGGATGGCAAAACAGAAACCCGCACTGGTCATCCGCCTCAACCTCGATGCCGAGATCGCACACGCACGCAAACCCGATCATGACATCGCCGAGTTACGTGACAAAAGCCTGGTGATGCCGCGACTGGATTTCAATGGCGCACACATCCACGATATCGATGCCAGTAAGCCATATCCGGAAGTGCTGGCATCAGCGATGCAGGCGATCAGTCAGTCCATCCATTAAATCCTGTAACGGGGATATTCTTTTGCCATAGAGTGAAAAATTTTTTTCTGACGGTCAAAGGCTTAAATTTTTTCACAAGTAAATGTGAATAAAAAATAATGACTGATGGCGGCTCTAATATGTAACAGCTTGAACCTGATCGTACAGACACTGCCTGCACAGCCAAAACCACTCTTTGCTCAATAGACAGCTACCGGCCATAAGCGGGCATACGGAAAAACATTTTTTTGTCGCGAAGGACGTGCCCGAGCGAAGCGACAAATATTTCTAAATCTTTCAACGTCCGTTCTGCGTCGGTAACGGTCTTTCAATTTTGTACAACAACGATCAGTTCAAGTTCGAACTGGTATACCTGATGTAATCGTATATTTCCTGTACAGGCAATCGCGGTTTACAAACCACTCCTACGGGCAAGAACACATCACCTTATCCTCTCACTGGACACTTACTTATAATCCTGCGTGCTCAAAAAAAATTGAACTCATAACTACCTGCCGAGTCACAACTGTCAGTTTGTCACTTTACCCAGATTAGATATTTTCGAATATGATAGATATTACAGCGACAGCTAGACCTGTTCCATTATTACAGCGACTGATCAAAAAGGGAGGTAAACATTTCCTCCGCTGGGCAGGAGGCTTCCAGGCACGTCATTCTCTCGTGAGCACCACGCCGGTGATCGCTAACACCGAATTTTCCTGGGTCACAAAACTGGAACAGGCATACACCGATATTCGTATCGAACTGGATAGCCTGCTCGAACATCCCGAAGATATCCCAGCCTTCCATCAGCTATCACCTGATCAGAAACGCATCTCCAGAGGTGACAACTGGAAAACCTATGCTTTTTATGTCTATGGTCAACGCGTGGATGATAACTGCGCCCTGTGCCCGCGTACCGCAGCAGTGCTCGATTCACTACCGGGAATGAAGACAGCGATGTTTTCTATTCTGGCACCCCATTACCATATCCCACCACATAAGGGACCGACCCGTGCTGTGATACGCGCACACCTTGCACTGAAAGTTCCTACGGACTGGCAGAAGGTATGGATCCGTGTGGACGACAAGATTCTGAACTGGAAAGAAGGTGAAGTGATGCTATTCGACGACACCTACGAGCACGAGGTACGAAATGATACCGATGAAACCCGTGCTGTCCTGTTCATCGATATCGACCGACCCATGGATGGCATAGGAACCCTGTTCAACCGTTTGATAATACGCCTCATCCAGGCCAGCTCCTACGTCAAGCAACCACTAAAAAACCTGACTGCATGGAATCGGGAACATCCACATTAACTCCTGGTGTGCGCAGACACTACAGCAAAAAATAATTTACAGTAATCGATGAACCGGCTTTTTCTCCCGCCCTGGAAAAAGATTAAAAAGTATCAAGCTGCAGACAAACAGGTTCAGACAGGACCACTACACGTGCTCCTGTGGATGAGGACTGCCATAGCCAGTGGCGGCAGGAGTGCTGCTACACAGGCAGCCACACCTGTGCCAATCAGACCCATCTGCAAAGTCAGTACGATGAACAATGTCAGATAGACCACCGACGACAGCATGTGCAGGCGTAGCACCTTGCCTGCATGACCGATAGCGTAGGCAGCGGAACGCAGCGATGAAGCCGTGAGATCGAAGGTGGCTGCCAGCAACATCAGAGTGAGAACGGGGGCTGCTGCAACAAACTCCTTACCGAAGAGCGTATTTAGAAGAGCATCACCGAAAAAATAACCTGCCAGCACAAACAGCATACCAAACCCCCCACCCAGCAATGCGATACGGTACGCGATCAATTTAAAATCATCACTACCCTGGTGCCAGCTTCTTGTCAGATCGGGGAACACGACCTGACGGATCAACGCTGCCGGCTTGGACAGTAAGCTGGATATCTGGCGCGCAAGACGTAGCAGTCCGGCATCAGAGGGTCCCAACAGGTAACCCGCCAGCATGATAGATACCCGCTTGGGTACAAGATCAATATTTGATTGCCAGTAAGTAATCCACAGGAAATGACGCAGTCCGGAAAATTCAGTCATACGCGCATCGTTAACTGTCTCACCTTCGGGTGGATGACCGATGCTCCGCTGGTATTCGCGTCGACCACACCAGCTCAGATAAAGATTCTCGACCATATAAGCAAAAGCTAAAACTGCGATAAACACTGAAAAAGGGCTATTGAACCACCAGGCAATAACAACCCCGAGAAAACTGATAATCGAACCGATCGCCATCTGCCTTCCCAGGACATCAAATTTATCGAACAGACGGAGGATGCCGATGGCGGTGTTGTTACCCGTGGTCAACAGGATCAGACTGTATGCTGTGAGCAGTACCACATGATCATGATCCATACCCATCAGAGGGCCAATCAGAGGTGCCATAAGTGCCGCCACAACGGTAGCAATAATGCTGGCCTGGCGATCTATGCGTTGGCAGATGCGAATCAGACGCCGTAATATGTGGGTATCATTTGCGTCATGTACCGGCACACCGTAATGCACGATCGCCTGAAACTGTTTGAAATTGAGCAGACCGCGCACCAGCAAAGCATAAGTCTGGATCAATACCACCATACCAAACTCAGCAGGACCGAGTGATCGTGCCATCAGTGCAGTGGCACCGAACGACATCACTGCGGCGACACCACGCCCCCGGACCAGTAACCCGAAGTTACCCAGTATCCGGCGCAGCGGACTGTTCTCGGATTTGCTCACACACGCCTTCCTGACGGTTGCTTGGCTTTCAACAGGTGCAGTTCAGATCTGATGCACTACGGAACAACTTCACGCCGTTACCCGCAATTTTGCAAACGCCTCACATATAGTATCGATCTGTTCAGGCGTATGCGCTGCGCTGACACTGCATCGAATCAAAAACGAACCATTAGGAGTGGCCGGTGGGAACATCAGATTGACATAGACACCCAGCTCTAATAGATCATTCCAGAACTGAAGCGCTTCTATCTTACCTTCAAAAACTACGGCAACAACGGGGCTTGGCTGTGCACCCAGGGTGTAACCCAGCGCATTGAGCCCAGCGTGCAAACGTTTGGCGTTATCATGCAGGCGTTTGCGCAGATGACTTCCTGCCGACAATGTACGCAGTGCCTGCCTTGTGGTAGCGATGGTAGCCGGTGAGGGTGATGCGGTAAAGATGTAGGGCCTACTCGAATAACGGATCAGATCCAGTTCAGCATGATCGCTGACACAAAAACCACCTGCCCCGCCGAGACTCTTGCTGAAGGTACCAACGATAAAATCGACATCGTCGAGTAACCCCAGCTCTTCGGCCAGGCCACTACCGCGTTCACCGAGCACACCCAGTGAATGAGCTTCATCCACCAGCAGATAACCACCATATTCTTTTTTTACATCGACGATTTCTTTCAGCAAAGCGTGATCACCCAGCATACTGTACAGACCTTCTACGATGATTAATGTATTCTCAGCGCGTTCGCCAAGTCGGCGCATACGTTTAGCAAGATCTTCTGCATTGTTATGGCGAAAACGTATAGTCTTTGCTCCACCCAGACGACAACCGTCATAGATACTGGCATGGCAATCCGCATCGAGCAGGACCATGTCATCAGAACCAGCCAGTGTCGACAGCATACCGAGGTTAGCCAGATAACCCGTGGAGAAGACGATACCGTCACGCTTACCATAAAAGCCAGCGAGCTCCTGTTCGAGTTTGCGATGCCCCGAATAGCTGCCGTTAGCCATACGCGAACCTGTCGTACCGGTACCTTCATGTTCCAGTGCCAGCCGCGCAGCAGCAATACATTCAGGATCAAAAGTCAGGCCAAGATAATTATTGGTACCCGCAAGAATAGTATGGCGACCATGGATGATGCCTTCAGTCGGAGAAATAATACGATCTATCTGGACATCGAACGGGTCGATGCCCAGCTCATCGAGCTCGCGGCGACCGGCTGCCAGGGTCTTAAATTTGCTAAAGATGCTCATCCTTCACCACGAGTAAGTTTTTCAATCTGAATCGCAAGATCCTTAACCGTTTTTACGTCCGGTAAAACACTCACCGGGATAGAGATGTCAAAATGATCCTCAACGTCCAGTACCAGTTCCATGATCTGAAGCGAATCCAGATTTAAAGAGCCGGTCAGTTCGGTATTTTCATCTATTTCAAATCGCCCTTTGGTGAGCGATGTCAGCCCCTCGTAAAGATCGGAGAGGATACGTTGGTATTCTGTCATAAAAGTTCCTAAAAATGCTATTTTTTGAGATTTTTATCAAAGATGCACGCGAGCCCCTGCTCGAGTTCGAAGGCCGGTTCCCAGCCAGTTACCCGCATAAATTCGCGATTATCGCACAACCAGTCCGAATGTGTAATTTCCCGAACCTTACCCGGGGTCAACATCGGCGCATACCCCAATAATCGGGATGC
>DROB01000437.1 GCA_011321985.1 Gammaproteobacteria bacterium
CACCTTCGATGATGACCGGATTGATTTTTTCACGGGTAAAAATTTGCTCAAAGGCATGTTTGACCGTTGATGTGCCTGCGCCAGAGGAGCCGGTAACGACGACGATAGGGTGTTTCTGAGACATGTTTCAATTCTCCTAAAATGACAAAATTCTGGTAAAGCGAGCTATGGATGGAGTAGATGTTACGTTGCTGCCACGCTCAAAAAGGACGCTATTGTATCCTTTTTCCGTCAATTATAGAAATAAGCGACAGTAAAGTTGGATTTATATTTGTATATCAATAAGTTAGATCATTATATAGCTGCATGGCCTTTCTCATAAATCAGGTCCCAGACACCATGACCAAGTTTGAGCCCACGACGCTCGAACTTGGTTTCGCATCGAGCTGCTTTGGTGGCTGAATAATGACCACTGCCGGATGTATTGTGAAAACCCTCGGCATCATCCATCTGTTTGAGCATCTGTTCTGCGTAGTGTTGCCAGTCGGTGGCCATATGGAACAAGCCACCCGGTTTCAATTTTTTATGCAGCAGGGTGATAAAATCCGGCTGGATGATACGCCGTTTGTGGTGGCGTTTTTTATGCCAGGGGTCGGGGAAAAATAGCTGCACCTGTTTTAAGGAGGCATCGGCGACCTGGTGTGCCAGTACCTCGACTGCATCGTGGCGGATCACTTTTATATTACGCAGGTTTTCCTTATTGGCGAGATGGATAAGGTGGCCCACGCCCGGGCCGTGAACCTCGATACCGACAAAATTATATTGTGGCTGATTTTTTGCCTGCTGCAGTAGCGATTCACCATTACCAAAACCGATCTCAAGAAAGGTCTCGTGGTCGTTGTCAAATAGCTGTTTAAACGATAAAACCTGCTCGGAAAACTCGATCCCATAGTCTTTCCAGTGGTGCTCCAGTGCATGTTGCTGGGCCAGCGTTAATCGCCCCTGACGCAGGACAAAACTTTTGATGTTGCGGTGTTTGCTCGAGGTTCCGTCGGGTGACAGCTCAGTCCTGTTTCTTTCGGCCTTAAGTTTTGACATGAGGGTACAGGCTGTATTGGATCAGAAAAAAGTTCCTTCGACAGGTGACGAGGCAGAGGCAAAACGTTTCCTGGGCATACGCCCTGCCAGGTAAGCTTCTCGTCCTCCTTCGATGGCTTTCTTCATGGCTGAAGCCATCATTACAGGGTGTTTTGCTGCAGCGATGGCGGTGTTCATCAGTATGCCATCACAGCCCAGCTCCATGGCGATGGCGGCATCGGATGCGGTGCCGACACCGGCATCGACCAGGATAGGGACACTGGCGTTTTCAATGATGGTGAGGATATTGTAGGGGTTGCGAATTCCCAGACCAGAGCCAATGGGAGCGGCTAAAGGCATGACGGCGACACAACCGATTTTTTCCAGCTCTTTAGCGATTAACGGGTCATCATTGGTGTATACCATTACATCAAAACCATCGTCGACCAGGATCTGAGCGGCTCTCAGGGTCTCTATGGCATTGGGAAAAAGGGTTTTTTCATCACCAAGCACTTCGAGTTTAACCAGCTTGTGCCCACCGAGCAGTTCTCGTGCCAGTTTGCAGGTTCTCACAGCATCTTCGACGTTATAGCAGCCTGCCGTATTGGGTAGTAAGGTGTACTTATCCAGCGGCAATGCGTCAAGCAGATTCGGTTGACCTGGATCCTGACCGATATTGGTTCGGCGAATAGCGATGGTGATAATTTCTGCACCGCTGGCTTCGAGAGCGAGGCGAGTTTCTTCATTGTCTTTGTATTTGCCGGTGCCGACCAGTAAACGGGAAGTATAAGATTGCCCGGCGATGACCAGTGGAGAATCAAAATTTGTATCTGGCATGATTATTTGGGTGTCGTTATAGTAGGAAATCGGCGGTTATTGTACTCGATTTTAAAAATCGTGTTCAATGAAATGGCAGACGCGACCATTATTTCTGGTGTTACTGTTTTTTACGGTTTTACAGTTTTTCTGCCTGATTACGGTTTCCTGAAAGGGCGTTTTTTTGTATCGCAATGAAACATAAGAATATAATTATATTGGCCTGGATATTGCTTTATTGCTTACCACTCATGCATATTAGCGTGAAAATGTAAAATTATTCGACAAACTGGAATTAACTAGATTCATACCATAAGGAGTGTATTAATCATGAACAGTAAACAATATCTGCTGGCAACGGGGTTCGCTGCACTATCTCTAATCACAAGCATGTCTGCGCAGGCAGCAACATTAAGTGTGCACACTTTTACCGGTGACGGCATTATCGGCGG
>DROB01000438.1 GCA_011321985.1 Gammaproteobacteria bacterium
AGAAACTCATCGCACAATTTGATGCGATACAACTGGACATGTGGTCAGATACTGTCCTCATCTCTCCATCGGGTGAAAAGCAGACGGCTGTCGAATGGGCCGAGAATATGGGGCTTTTCTATGCTCCGACGATTGTATTTTTTGATGAAGTGGGCAGTGAGATTTATCGCATCGATTCACTAGTAAAACTACGCAGGCTGAGCGGAATCCTGCGTTATATCATCAGCGGTGACTATACAGAAGAGCCTAACTATGAAGCCTGGAAAACAGAACAGGCTGCTGCGAAGAGTCCCTGAACGGGTGATTTTTTTAAGTTTTTGCAGGTTGCATCAGTGAAACCAACAGGATTTGTCGGGCAGTGCTCGACCTGCAAAAGCATAAAAATTTTTCTTCGCGGTTAGCCGTTCCTACGGGTTAGTGTCACTCGTAGGAGCGAAATTCATCCCGCGAACATAGGTTACGAAACACATGTTTTCAGGCTCTGACTATCGTCAATCATTCCCCTGTCGACTCTGTTTGTCCGACATCATCGCCAGTATATTTTCCGCCAGTGCTTCGTAGATGGGTTTTTTACAGATGAGTTTCGATGTGCCCGAAGCGATCAGTGCGGTTGCCATCATGGCTAATACCAGTTCCTGATTATCGGTCATCTCCATGACGATAACGAATGCAGTAATAGGTGTCTGTACGACTCCGGTAAAATAACCGATCATTCCCAGGATAACGATGGTCGATGCCATCTCGGGAGGAAAGAAGTATGCGAGGTCAGCACCTAGACCTGCGCCACTGGCGAGTGATGGCGCGAACAGACCTCCGGGTATAGTCGTCAGATATGTCGCCATCGTCGCCAGTATCTTATAAAACGGGTACATCAGGCCATAATCGGCATGGCAGGTATCGACACCGGCACAGCTAACGATCTGTTTGGCTTCGAGGTAACCCGTGCCATTAGCTGTTCCACCACTGAGTATACTAAGGACAGCGACACTTAACCCACAGACCAGGGCGATCAGTATCCAGTGTGTCTTCATGTAGGGACGTAATTTTTTTGAACCGACGATCAATAACTGACTAAATACACCCCCACTCAGACCTCCGATCAGCCCGCAGACAAGCACACCTAGCCAGACCCAGCCAAAATCCAGGGCAGCAGGTGTGGTACCGTAGTAGCTGTAATTATTCTGGTGGACGACGATGGCAGTCATACCTGCGAGAACTACGCCTATCATCATCATGCCACTGTTACGGCGATCAAAAGAGCGCGCCATCTCTTCTATGGCAAAGATGATCCCTGCCAGCGGAGTATTAAAAGCAGCTGCTATGCCCGCACCGCCGCCGGTTAAGATTAACCCTCGCTCGACATACCGAGATGGCAGGTGCGCATATCTTCCAAGCGAGTGCATGATGGCCGCACCGAGGTGTACGGTAGGCCCTTCCCTGCCCAGTGATGCACCGCTGCATAATGCCAGCACCGCCATGGTAACTTTTCCGATGACCATACGCATCGATAACAGACGATTACTCAGGCTACTTCCTGAATCAGCCAGTGCGATCAATGTTTGCGGGATACCACTACCTTCTGCGCCACTGAAAATCTTGCGTGTGAGATAGACTGTAAGGATAAAACCGGTGGGGGTAATGAGTAATGGCAGATAGGCGTTATACCTTATGATCTGCCTGAAGACATGGTCAGCCTGTTCGGCCAGCATCGCAAAAACTGCTGCAATCATCCCTACCAGGACCGCACCACCCCAGAAAACCAGACGCATACGCCAGGTTTTTGGTTTGAAGAAACGGTATTTTAATCTACGGACGTGGCGACGCATAAGAATAGTTGTTGCTTAATAAAAAAAAGTGCATAGGTATATCTTAGTCTACTCTTCAGGATTTCGGGCCAGAGCCACTAATGCCCAAACTTACTGGTAGCATGAAAAAATGAGCTGCAGTTCTGGAGAGCCGCCATCCGGTATTCGTCAATACATGATCTCGACCTGATCCTGGCCGAATACCTTGTTCAGCCGGGTCAACAAGTCATCAGAAGGGACAACATTCCACTCTTCACCTAACACGAATTGCGAGACATCCGTGCCACTATTATATTCTATATTGACCGGACAGTTACCTTCCCGGTACGTATGTAATGCTTCGCTAAGCTGCTGCGTCACACTGCTGTCTGACCAGCTGCCATTCGCTTTACTCCTGTCAAATTTTATCTGTAACCCACGGGCAAATTTTTCTCTCGCCTGCGTCATGGTATAGATGGTGCTTGCATTGACCGAATAAGCTGCATTGAAATCATCGTAGCTTACACTACCGACGACGACACAGACTTTATCTTTTACCAGCGCGTTGCTGTACTGTTCAAAAACATCCTCGTATAAAACGACCTCGATCCTGGCTGTTTTATCATCCAGCACTCCGGTTACGATCTTGCTTCCGGTCTTTGTCCTGCGTAC
>DROB01000439.1 GCA_011321985.1 Gammaproteobacteria bacterium
ACCGTATAATTCCTCTGCTGGCAATCGCGGTTTGCAAACCGCTCCTACAAATACGCACGCACCCGTAGGAGCGGAATTTATTCCGCGATGCCGTGATTGGCAGGTTTAGCCGCGTGCACACAGAACGGCACACAAACACCATGAAATAATAACCTGTAACCATTTCGTGCGTGCGCACCTTTATGGTTATTCATGATCGGTGTTTTGCAGTAACCGTATAATTCCTCTACTGGCAATCGCGGTTTGTAAACCGCTCCTACAAATACGCACGCACCCGTAGGAGCGAAATTTATTCCGCGATGCCGCGATTGGCAGGTTTAGCCACGTGCACACAGGACGGCGCACAATCCGCTTCGATCAACCGCTTCGTCATATGTAGACGCATCACACTGTCCTCAGTCATCGTATGGAACAGATGATGCGGGCTGGTCGATTTTTCTATGATATCATCCAGGTCACCATTCAGCTCCCGATAATAATCCAGCAGACGCAGATCAAAACGGTTCAAGGCATCGCTCAATGGATCTTTCGCCTGACGTTTGCGTATGGTTTCGATACCATCCTCAAAAACATTGCCCAGACACATATGAACTGCCGAGAACAGGGTCGCCCAACCGTTGAACCACAACATCAGATCCTTATCAAAGGTTTCACCCTCGGTGCCCTGACCCGCCAGCAACTTTTTAAGCAGATCACGTTCATTCACCGCTTCGTGTAACGCCATCATGTTGGCACGACCATAAGCATCGATGGTCGTGCTCGTCAGCAGCATGTGCACATCGGGGTGTTTTGCCAGGATAAAGGTCGCATCCCTGATCAGCGGTGCCGGTGTTCCCGGGTCGAGAGGGTTACGTTTCAACCTCGATGATGGCGCAGAGGACAATACCTGAACCTGATGACCACGCCGACCCAGTTCATTCGTCAGACGCGCAAACACCCCTTTTTGAAACAGTGCCATAGAAAAGTTCAGATGCCCCTGTTTATGCAGCAAGCATAACTGAATCTCGTCGCTATACTCCGGTGCTGCCTCGACGATATTGGCTATCTTTGTTACCGGTATCCTTTCATTTAACTGCCCTTTGCGATCAACCACCACCTCTTGATGAAATTCATCAAAACTGATCTGCAACATCACTTTTGCTTTTGGCCAGGTGATGGCTCGCTGCCGGATGGCCGCTGCCATTTTTCCCATTATCTTATGCGTCGCTTCACGACTATCCGCAAAATCACCGTTTAACAGAATAGCGAAAGTAGTCACATTTTTCATCACACCGATGGCATCATAAAAATGATCTAACTGCTTCGTCAGATCACCACCGGTAAATAAAACCGAAGTAGTCAACGCATCGATCATCTGATACAACGGTGCTGGGTCATCCGTATTTTTCATCAGAGGACGAAAGATAAACATACAATGACGACAGGTCTGCGGACAGCCCATCGCAGGAATGACACCGAGCTTATCAAATGGAGCCAAAACCCCTTCGTCTGGTAGTCGATCGACCAGGGCCAGCCGTGCTTTATCATCAGCACCCAGCATATCGGCGTAACGATTTTTTTCCTGACTGGCCAGATCTCTGTAACCCTCGGAAAAACTCTGATCGAACAGACCCAGTGAACCCCAGACCGACTCGACATACTCGGAGAGTGGTTGCTTACCGCCCTTTATCTGTAACAAACTCAAACAATGCTGTTGTTGCAACTGCGCCGGCCCCTGATAAGTCTGCCAGTAATCGATATAAGCACCGATAAAATCTGATATCGACTCACTGTCAAGCAGCATCTCGATCAGAAATGCCTGCGTCCCCTTACCGAACGTAGCCAGTACCTCAGCCTGATATGCGGTATTGATATTCTGTTGTAACCAGTGCCAGGCATAGATATAACTCATCAGGAAGCTGAGCTGAACGACATCATCACCGACTACAGATTTCTCACTGAGCAGTGATGCCATACCTCCTCCCGTCAGGCGGTTGATCTCCATCTTGAATCGCTGGCGCTGCGATGCCAGATAAGCCTGCCGAACATCCTGCTGTGCTTCGACACTGATCGTTATCTTGCTCGACGGCCTACCAGACTGAACCGTAACCGTTTGAATCTTTTGGGCATTGCTGTGCATAAGGGACCAATTCTACAGACACTATCGATACGAATACAAGGTACTTCGTAAGGACAAAAAGATATTATCAGTGGGATTCAGATGAGACTTGATCGTCCCAATCCAGCAGGAAGTTTCATCTGACCCCACTAACGCCTAACCTGCTATCATGTACCGCTCACCAAAACACAGGCTAAGCTCCCGTGACAACAACCACATTCTCATCACTTCCGCTGACTGCTGAATTTTTAGCCAATCTTAAATCGCTGGACTATCAGTCGATGACACCTATCCAGCAACAGAGCCTGCCTGCGATCTTACAAGGTAAAGATGTGACGGCACAGGCAAAAACAGGCAGTGGAAAAACCGCTGCTTTTGGGATCGGTTTACTGCACCAACTCGACCCTCAGACTTATCAGGCCCAATCACTGGTGCTCTGTCCAACGCGTGAACTTGCTGACCAGGTGAGTAAAGAGATTCGCCGTCTGGCACGCCCTATCCCAAATACCAAAATCCTCACCTTGTGTGGCGGTGCCCCGATAGCACCTCAACTTGCCTCACTGGACCACCAGCCTCATATCGTGGTCGGCACACCGGGTCGAATCTTAAAACATCTGCAAAAAAAGTCATTGAAACTGCACAGTTTAAAGACACTGGTGCTGGATGAAGCCGACCGCATGCTGGACATGGGTTTTCATGACGATATCATGCGCATCATCGATAATACACCCGACAAGAGACAGACATTATTATTTTCAGCCACTTACCCGGACGAAATAAAAGACATAAGCAACACCATTCAAAACGATCCAGCTGATATCCACGTAGAGAGTCTGCATGACAACAAAAATATAAAACAGGTTTTCTACGAGATACAGAAAGACCCACGTGATAACCGGCGGACAGAGACGTTAGTCGCTCTATTGCTGCATTACCATCCGCAATCCAGCGTAGTATTCTGCAACCGGAAGCAACAGTGCCACGAACTCGTTGAAGAGCTACGACGACGGGGGTTCCATGCTCTTGCACTGCATGGCGATCTCGAACAAAAAGAACGCGACCAGGTACTGGTACAGTTTTCCAACAAGAGCAGTTCGATCCTCATCGCAACCGATGTCGCTGCACGCGGGCTCGACATCAAAGACCTGAACGCGGTAATTAATTACGAGTTATCCCCCGACCCCGAAATACACATCCACCGTATAGGTCGTACCGGCCGCGCTGGCAATGAAGGCTTAGCTCTAAGTTTATTCACCGCCTCTGAAGCACCTAAAGTTAACGCCATCGAAGATTACCAGGGCAGTCCTGTCAGCATCGAAGGAACTTCGGCACTAAATTTTCAAAATGGTCTTAAACTTGAACCACCGATGGTAACGCTGCGCATCAGTGCCGGTCGTAAAGATAAAATCCGTGCCGGTGACATATTAGGCGCATTAACTAAAAACACTAAACTATCAGGAAAGCAGATCGGAAGGATTGATATTTTCGACATCATCTCTTATGTAGCAGTCGAACACGCTATCGCCGGAGTAGCACTAAAGATTCTCTCAGAAGGAAAAATCAAAGGCCGCAGATTCAGGGTTCGCAGACTATGAATCAAGTGAGACCAATCTCAAATATTCTTTAGTACTCGAATGCCTGCCGACTATCCATCATTATAAGATCCAGTGATTTCTGTCCCTGCTTCGGATTATCTAAATCACATTTTTCTATCATCTCACAACCATCGACCAGCATCTCATCCAGTGTCGAAGGGTAAAATTTACAATCATCAGGCCGATCAAAATAAATCTCACAGGTATACCTGTTTTTATCGGGCACTTTTCTCAACCAGGGACACAGCTCTATCTGTTGCCCCGTTTCGGGATCGATCCAGATATTACCTCCGCCAACGTAACGATATAGCTCAGGCCTGTAATTTTCCCAATAGTCTATTTGAGCCACTGAAACAGACAAGCCACCATTACTGTATTTTATACAGCACTTTCCACATTGATTGCATTCTTTCACGTTAGTATTTTTTTGAATCGAAAGTCAGGAAAAAAGAGGTGACGGGTTTATTATTTAATAAACCTTTCTGCAATGGATCAGGATTCAGTCACTTCTTCCCTTTAATTTTTTATCCCATAACGTGCTAATCACAACGTGTGATCACCACATTATGATTAGCACGATAAAGCCAGGGAATACCGAAAAGATGCTCAACCCAAACCAGTCAAGTCCACCTCTATTATTCCTGATCAATAATTAAAAACAAAACCCGCTCTCAAATGATCCTCATTTATTACAGGCCCTTTATTCAGTTATGTGCTCATCCTTAAACACATCAATTTAAAGATTACCGTCAGAGGGGCACGACCTTATTAGCACATGGTCCCTTCTGACCTTGCCCCACTTCATACTCTACCTTCTGGCCATCATTGAGTGTTGCGTAATCACTACCACTCTGGATTTCAGAATGGTGTACGAACAGGTCTTTGCCGCCATCATCCGGAGTAATAAAACCAAAACCTTTGCTTGCGTCGAACCATTTTACTGTACCTGTACTCATTTCACTATTTTCCTATCTTGGTTAGAATTTCATTTATGTTGATGGTGCTTTATTTATATTCTGGACTTGAGCATTATAGATAAAAAAAGGGAAAAGCGACACTGAGCAACAAGAATAAAGATATCTGCAGTTATTGTGAATTATTGCAGAATTTCGTAGCGAAGTGCGCCATAAACGCACCTTTAGCTTCCAGACAAATTGCGACAATCTGTAACAGATTGAACAAAAATAAAAAACGGTGGCCGAACCTGGAAAAAATCGTCAGGAACGATTTTTCACGAACCCTGTCTTTTAGGATGAGCCCGCAGGGTGACTAATTTTGTCGGGAACAAAATTGAATGGCGATTAGCCAGCCTGAAAGGCGAATTACAGGAAGTAATTCGTAACCACATGGATGTGCGGAATAATTTAACCAGTCTGGTTCAATTCGGTGCACATTGCACGATGGCTGCAACTAAAACGGCGGTACAAATAAGGGAGAAAATGGTGGCCGAACCTGGAAAAAATCGTCAGGAACGATTTTTCACGAACCCTGTCTTTTAGGGTGAGCCCGCAGGGTGGAGCACAGGGACGTGCGGAATAATTTAACCAGCCTGGTTCAATTCAGTACGACTAACACGATAGTGACAATTGAAACAGGTGTGCAAATAAAGGAGAAAAATGGTGGCCGAACCTGGAATTGAACCAGGGACACGCGGATTTTCAATCCGCTGCTCTACCAACTGAGCTATTCGGCCATTCAGATATATAACAACATTTTCGATAAGACCGTGCTTGAGTCGCAGGCTTGCCAAAAGGAAGGCGTATTTAATCGACTAGACGCGCCGGAGTCAAGTTACTTAAGGGGTTTTCAGGGGATTATTTATCTGAAAGATGGCACTCACAGGCGCGGCCAGGGCCAGCCTGCTGATATCTGTGTGCCATCGATAACGGTCATCATCAGCCACCGCCTGCACTTTTGCTTCGATCTCGACTTCACATGGGGTGATATCCAGATGAAAATGGCTGAAAGTATGGCGAAATACCGGCAGATCACTGTATTGGTTCACCTGTAGCTGCCAGTTTTTCTCAACCATCTCGTCGACCCCCTCATCCATGAACAGCTCCGGCAGACTCCACAAACCGCCCCAGATACCGCTAGGCGGCCTTTTTTCCATTAAACAGCTGCCCTGTTCATTACGAATGATCAAGAATCGCTTTTGTTTCACTGGCAATGTTTTTTTCGGCTTTCGGGTAGGCAGTTCAGCAACGCAGCTCTGAAGATATGCCTTACAGTCATCCATAAGAGGACAGAGCTCACATCGAGGTGATGCCCGTGTACACAACGTTGCTCCCAGATCCATGATGGCCTGGGTATAATCCGCTACATTTTCTTCCGGGGTGTACGATTCGGCAAATCGCCATAACTGATCCTCGACCTGTTTTTTCCCCGGCCAGCCTTCGATTGCCTGATACCTCGCCAATACCCGTTTTACATTACCATCGAGTATGGCATGACGCTGCCCTGAAGCCTGAGCGAGGATAGCGCCCGCAGTCGATGGACCGATACCCGGTAGTGCCAGCACGTCGTCATAAGTGCTGGGGAACAGCCCCTGATAACACTCACTGATAGCTAAAGCTGCTTTGTGCAGGTTTCGGGCTCGACTGTAATAACCCAGGCCCGCCCAGTAACGCAATACTTCATCCTGCGTGGCCTCTGCCAGAGCAGTGATACTGCCGAACCGTTGCATAAAATTCTGGTAGTACGGAATAACGGTCGCTACCTGCGTCTGCTGCAGCATGATCTCGGATACCCAGACGCTATACAGTGACCTGTCCTGTTGCCAGGGTAAATCATGTCTTCCATGCTGCTGGTACCACAGCAACAGACGCTCGGCGAAAGTATGCATCTATCTTTACCTAAAACAGGCCTTTTAATTTATTCTTTAGCTTTTCCTTCGCCTTGTCTGCTTTTTTCTTCACTTTCTTTTTTGCTTTTTTCTTTACGCGTTTCTTCTCGGCTTTGGCTTTTACTTTCAACTTCTGTTTCTCAGCATCCAGTTTGGCTTTGGCCTGTTTTTTCAATACATCGGTAGTGGATTTTTTCAGCTTGTCTTTATCCAGCTCATATTCCAGCGCATCAAACGGACCATGTATCCTCACGAACATAGGCTCATCAAATATCTTTTCAAGCACGGTTTTAGACCTTGGTAACTGGATGGAAGAAGTAACGTCTAATGCATTTTGTATGATATCGGCATAACCTTTTGCGGTTATTTTTACACGTTTGGAATCCATCAGAAAATCGTCGGTACGCGCTTTGCCATCTGCCAGCTTCACCGTACTGTGAATCCTGTCGAATACCGTCACTTCGCGTGGCTTATATTTACCCATGATGGTTTCAGACAGCCCCATGCCCTTGCTATTGATATAATCAGCGATAGATTTCCGCATGTAATAAGCAGGATCAAAACCATCGACCTGTGTCCGTTTCATATCGAAGACGATCTGCCCCTTACTGGCTTTTTTCAGTTGGTTAACAGTATCTCCAGCCGTATTGATCGCCATGACCACATTGGCGGCACCAGCCATCTTCAATGGTTTGTCGCCCTGCACCCCTTCGAGGAATGGATTTGCAACCGGTCCGACCTGCACCTGATCCACCTTCAGATTAATGCCGTAAGCCGGACTCTGTTTCTGCACGTTGACATTAACAGCGGCATCGACAGAACCCTCAAGCACCTGCATAGAAAGGGGTTTGATCATGATCTTTCCCTGTTGCGCTTTCAATGACATCAAAAACTGTTTGATCTTATATTGCTCCGCGGTTAGTGCCGCGATACGAAAATCACCTTTGATATCCAGTTTTCGCATCATTTCGACAGGTAGCTCAATCTTCTCATCACCCGTCGTCACCGGTTGCACCGGTGCCGCATTAGCAGTGGTTGATGTCGTTTGACCTGAGGCAGGCACTGGCACTGGTGGCATATAATCGTTGATATTCAGTTGATCGAAAGCCAGGTCATAGCGTACCTGTTGTTTGCTCATATTCGGCACACGCAACCAGCCGGTCAGGGCACTACCATCCAGCGTAAGCTTGAAATCATTGGCCTCCAGTTTTTCACCACGCAGTTTTATCTTCGTTTTTAACGCGACCTGGCTCAGAGCATCGGCTTTCGCCATGACCGGTAATTCCACACCTGCGCGTCTTGCAACAGCACGCGCATCAAATGGCTCGACCTCGATCGAACCCTGGATTACCGGTACTTCTAAAAATCGCGAGACAGTGATAGCCACACGTGTCTCTGTGCCCAAAGCCGATATCTGCAACTGTTTTAAAACAACACTCTGCTCATCCATCGATACATCGATATCTGACCTGATTTCGATCTTTTCTTCCTGAGCGATGAATTCATTCGCCTCCGCCAGTATGGTAAAGACGAAATCACGTAGATTAAATCGGGTAAATTCTTTATTGAAGACCAGCTTCGTATCCAGTTTTAGTCGTGTATCGATCGCTGGTTGATTACTTACGATACGTGCACCAAAAGAAACATCGATATCTGCATCAAACAGGATGGCACTGGTAGTTAAATTTAATGCCGAAACGGTTGCTTTCGTATTACTGCTGCGATCATCATAGCGAATCGTCGCATCGACGAATTCAAAACCTTCCACCTGCAATGATGCTAACGGTGAGACGGTTTCACCCTCTGCGGTTACACCGGTCGTTGCCCCGGCACTCTCTTCTACTGGAACCTGTTCTGCTTTTACCAGGCTCGACCAGTTGTTGGACTGATTACCGGCAATCTCGAGTGAAACATCTAAACCATGCAACCGGATGGTATTGATCTGTACTTCTTTTTTGAGTAGCGGCAATACATTTACTTTTACATCCAGCTGTTCGATCGAAGCAAACTTTTCTGCGCTGAAACCTTTCTCATTACCCAGCGAAACATCTTCCACTTTAAGACCTATCCACGGGAAAATCGATAAATTGATCTCACCATCGATGCTGAAGTCCCGGCCTGTGGCTTTTTCGACCTGTGCGATAATCTGCGGTTTGTAATTATTGGCATCAAAGGTCGCCACAAAAGCCAGCAGGGCGACCAGTATCAATACTACAAATATAAAAAATATTTTTATTGCTTTCATGTTTTGCTCCGTTACCTTTCCCAGTTTCCTGACTTGCCGCCTGCCTTACTCACCAGACCAATATGGTTCATCGACATACCACGATCCATGGCTTTGCACATATCATAGATAGTCAGCAGGGTGATCTGCACCGCTGTCAGGGCTTCCATCTCTACGCCTGTCTGGCCTGAGGTTTTCACTTCGACCACACAATGTACGATCTGTTTTTTTTCATCCGCTGTTAGCTGTATATCCACATGGGTTAACGCCAGGGGGTGGCAGAGCGGTATCAGATCTGAGGTTTTTTTTGCTGCCATGATACCGGCTACCCGTGCCACAGCTAGCACATCGCCTTTTTTATGTTCACCCCTTAGGATGCGCTGCAGGGTATCCGCCTGCATCTGGATAAAACCTTCAGCAACGGCGGCCCGTTGTGTGACCGCTTTATCACCGACATCGACCATATGGGCTTCGCCGCGCGGGTTAAAGTGACTGAGCTGATCTTCGTTAGACATTAAGATACCAACCATCGTAAAAAACCGTTATTTGATGCGCTATTATGCCATTTCTGTTGTCGGATTTCTGCAGGCACAGAGCGTTTCGTGGCAGCAACCATGATATAGCTCATGACCTGACACACATAAATCGTTAGAATCAGGGCATGAGTATCACCGTACAATTTTTCGCCAGCTTGCGTGAGCAGGTGGGTAAACAGCAGACAACGCTGGATTATGAATCACCGACCAACGTCCTCACTGTCTGGTCCAGAGCCAGCGACGGCACGACCATGCCTGACAATACCTTATGCGCGATCAATATGGAGTATGTCAAACCCGATACCATGGTTGCCGATGGTGACGAGGTTGCTTTTTTCCCCCCGGTCACCGGTGGCTGATACGCATGCCAGCCATTCTTTTAGACAAACCTTTTAATCCCTGGGACGAGATACAGGCTTTTCAGCAAGACCAGCTGCAATCCGGTCATTACGGAGCCACTACCAGTTTTGTTGGCACCATGCGCGATTTTAATATCGATGACTCCGTCAGTCATATGACGCTGGAGCATTATCCTGCGATGACACAACATTTTCTCGACAAACTATGCCTGCAGTGCAACGAGAGATACGCGCTGGATGACTGCCTCATTATCCACCGGTTTGGTGATATTCGCCCCGGGGAACCCATCGTACTCACCGCTGCCTGGTCTGCGCATCGGGCACCGTCCTTCGATGCTTGCCGCTTTCTGATGGAAGAATTAAAATCCCATGCCCCGTTCTGGAAAAAAGAGATCACTGAGAACGGTGAACGCTGGGTGCATAATGATCAGAAATCCGATGAACAGTAAGCGGCAAAGCCTGAGATAGTCCCAACCACTATTCAATTCATCGTTTATTTACTGGATAAGAATGAATAAAGCAGTCTGTCCACGCTGCACATTAAACAGTATCTGCTTGTCACTGAAGTTAACCATCTTTTTCAGATCTGCCAGGGTTTTGACGGGGGCACGATTCACCGACAGGATGAGATCACCTTTGCGCAGCCGAGCGTTCCAGGCAGCACTTCCTCGTTCGACATTGGCGACTACCAGATATTTATTCCCGGTTTCATCATGGCTCTCTATCGATGCGCCTGCAAGCCGTGGATTTAATTTATCACCCGCAAGAGACTGCTCTATCTCATCTTCGATATAAGCGGTGAGCTTCTTTTTGTCACCATCACGCAATACGGTGATATCCATCTTTGCGCCGACACGCATCAGGCCCACCATATTGCGCATCGCCGATGCACTTTTCACCGGTGTATTATTGATTTCAGAGACCACATCTCCCGCCAGTAATCCCGCCTTGCTGGCCGCCGAGTCTTCCACCACCTGTGAGATAACGACACCCTGATGCATATCCAGGCCAAAAGCCCTGGCCAGTTCCGGTGTCAGGTTCTGCATGATGACACCCAGCATGCCACGCCGCACTTCACCGTACTCGATGATTTGATCGGTTAGTTCACGCACCATATTGATAGGAATCGCAAACCCGATACCCACATTACCGGTTCCACCTGATGCCAGTATAGCGGTGTTGATGCCCACTAATTCACCACGCAGATTAACCAGTGCTCCGCCCGAATTACCGGGATTGATAGAAGCATCGGTCTGGATAAAATCTTCATAACCCTCGATACCCAGACCGGTTCGGCCCAGTGCACTGATGATACCTGAAGTAACCGTTTGCC
>DROB01000440.1 GCA_011321985.1 Gammaproteobacteria bacterium
AAAGAAGTTGTCATCACGGCGACCGCTGCCAGTGCTATTACATTTTTTGAAACCATATCTCGTTCTCCTGTATCGATTTATTGACAGGCCATTATTAGAAGCCAACGGTCACACCGCCGTGTTGATATAAATCAACCTATTTATTCATTCGCTTTTTTAGTTCCTGTTATCATGGCTTTTATCAAGTTTTCATCATGTAACCGGCCTGAGATAACCACACCCGCTATATGTAATAACACCAGAAATAACACAAAGTTTGCTGATGCTTCGTGGATCTCTTCCCAGAATTCTTCGCCCTCTTCATCTCCGTGTCCTTCATACTCATGCTCGTCATCATCGTCGGCATAAGCAGACTTTATAAAGGTCACTTCGGTTGTCTGCAATGCCAGCAGGCCTTCTCCTTCTTCGATGGCATACACTTTCAAACCACTGTAGCTGACGATAATAAGACTTAATAGCAGGGCGATGATCATCGCACCACCCGCCGGATTATGCCCCAGGTAACGTCTCGGTCTGCCCCACACGAAATCTTTCAGGTACCCGATCACTTGATGCGGTGGATACACAAAATCACTGAATCGTGCATGCCGACTTCCGATGACACCCCATATCACCCTGAATACGAGCAGACCCAACACGACATATCCGGCATAGATATGTAGATCATTCTCTTCGTCACCACTGAGGTATGCGATACTGAACGCCAGCACCAGACTCCAGTGAAATATCCTCACCAGAGGATCCCATACACGTATTTCTTTCTGCATCATTTTTCTCCAAAATTTATTCACTCGACCCTCATTTTAAGGACCCGACCCGATAATGCATCGGACAAATGCCGGAAACAGTTCCTAATGGGACATTTGTCGGATACCATAACGACTCACAACCAACAGGAGAGTGCCGTGTTCGGCTTTCAGGCAAAAGAGATCTACCTCAGTATTATCTTTTTAATCATGATGCTGGTCAGTGCTGTCGACCTGGCACTGGATTATTCGGAAGGTGCCGATTTTACCCATATCGCACAGGAAGCCGTTGTCCTCTCGCTCTCGCTGATCGCACTCGCATGGTTGCTTATCGATATGCGTCGACAGGCGGTCAGGATCGATCGATTACGCGATGAGCTCTCATCCATAAAGAACTCCCGCAAAAAGCCGGATAGATATGTCATCGAGGCAAAAACCAGCCTGAGCAGCATGATCAGCCACCAATTCGATGACTGGCAACTCAGCAACAGTGAAAAAGATGTCGGCTGGTTGTTATTAAAAGGCCTGAGCCTGAAAGAAATCGCTGCCTTACGCGAAACGCTGGAGAAAACCGTCCGGCAGCAGGCATCGGCCATCTACAGAAAAGCAGACCTGAATGGACGACACGCCTTCTCTGCCTGGTTCATCGAAGAAGTGCTCTGATCCGGATATTTCATCAGAACATGAAGGAATTTATCTCTATTCATGCTGTCGACTCATTTAAGTGCTAATAATAAGTATCGCTAATTATAAAAAGGGGAAGGGTCCATGAATAAAATCACCATCGTTGGTGCTGGGCGTGTCGGTGAATCCACAGCGCAGTTCCTGGCAGCTAAAAATCTGTGCCGTGAGATCATACTCCTCGACATTCACGAAGGTGCAGCCAAAGGTGCGGCACTGGACATTCAGGAAGTCGCCCCGCTATTTGAATACGACACACGTATCATCGGAGGCATCGACCATGCCCTGATGGTAGATTCTGAGATCATTATCATCACCGCTGGCCTGCCTCGTAAACCGGGCATGTCGCGCTCTGATGTCTTATCCAGCAACATACCGATAATGGACGGTATCATCGATGGCGCGATGAAATACGCACCAGATGCCATCCTGCTGTTTGTTACCAACCCTGTAGATGTCATTACCTATCACGCTTTCATCAAAACCGGCTGGCCGAGGAACCGGGTTTTTGGTCAGGCCGGTGTGCTCGACTCCAGCCGTATGGCAAGTTTTATCGCCATGGAAACCGGCTTTTCGAGCATGGATATCGATACCATGGTCCTGGGTGGTCATGGCGATACCATGGTGCCCATGTTACGTTACTGCACGATAGCAGGCATCCCTGTTGAAAAATTTATCGAAAAAGAAAGGCTGGATGCCATCGTTGAACGTACCCGTAATGGTGGCGCAGAAATTCTGGCCTTACGACAGAACAGCAGTGCTTATGATGCCCCCGCCGCTTCCGTTGCCGAGATGGTCGATGCTATCGTGCACAACCGTAATCGCATATTACCGACCGTGTGCCTGCTGGAAGGGGAATATGGGCACGAAGATATCGCCATCGGTGTACCTGCCGTGCTCGGCCAGAATGGTATCGTGGAAATCATCCAGCTGGATATGAATGATGACGAGCAGAGCATGTTCGATGGCTCAGCCACACTGGTCAGAAAAGACCTGGCACTGCTTAAAGCCCTGTAGTCAACACCTCAGGACAGGATTACACTCAGCCCCGTGTACAAACTTTTTTATGGCTAAACCCGATGGGAACGACCACAGACCATGAGTGAAGAAAAAATAAGCGATGCCGATGTCCTGCGCGCCAATATCAATAATGAAACCTCACAGATAAACTGGAAAGAACTGCAACGATTTTTTGCCGGTGGCTGGTTGATCTTCGTCAGCAGCAACACAAACCTGCTCGATGTTGCAGTTGCTTTTTCGCAGGACGATAAAGAACAGGTCAGCAGATGGCTCACCTCCGGAGAGGTCAGTAAAGTTTCGGATGAACAGGCCAGACAATGGCATGAACAGGATGCGACCTTCTGGTCAACGGTCGTAAAACCCTGGATATTAATCCAGCCCCTGACGGATGCGGATACATCAGACCCCCAGAACACGAACATCCACTAATAAGGTAACCCGAGGAATCAGAAAAAATGGTCTTTTTAAAAGAGTTTATCAAGAAAGAATCTTCTTCAGGTATCCTGCTGATCTTTGTCACCCTGCTCGCACTGGCTCTGAAAAATTCTTTTCTCAGCGACTATTACTCTGCATTTCTGGCGACACCCGTCGAGGTCCGTTTTTCTGATCTGCATATCGCCAAACCACTATTACTCTGGATCAATGATGGACTGATGGCCGTCTTCTTTCTGTTGATCGGACTCGAAGTTAAACGCGAATTTTTAGAAGGTCAGTTATCCACACCTGGACAGATCGCTCTACCCGGTATCGCAGCCATCGGCGGTATGGCTGTTCCCGCTCTCTTTTACATCTTGATCAATATCGACGATACGACCGCCATGCGGGGCTGGGCCATCCCAACAGCAACCGATATCGCTTTTGCTCTGGGCGTACTCGCCATGCTGGGCAAACGCGTTCCTCTATCGCTGAAAATATTTTTGATGGCACTGGCTATCATCGATGATCTGGGAGCCATCATTATCATCGCCCTCTTTTACACGGTGGAACTATCGACACTATCTATTACCATCGCCATCACCGCACTGGGTGTACTCATCCTCATGAACCGCCTGGGTGTAACAAAAAAAACAGCTTATGTCTTCGTCGGTGTCATATTGTGGGTTAGTGTCTTAAAATCGGGCGTTCACGCCACATTGGCCGGGGTCGCCCTTGCCTTCACCATCCCGCTCAACAGTATCGATGAAAACGGCGATCGATACTCGATGTCGAAATCGATGGAACACGATCTACACTACTGGGTGGCTTTTTTCATCCTGCCATTATTTGCCTTCGTCAATGCGGGAGTTGACCTGCGCAATGTTTCCATCGAGCAGATGACGACCGGTGTTCCGCTCGGCATCATGGCGGGTTTGTTTTTTGGTAAACAGATAGGTGTTTTTGGTTTTAGCTGGCTAGCCATAAAATTAGGACTAGCCCAAATACCCGAGAAAAGCACATGGCTACAGCTATACGGTGTCTCTATCCTGACGGGTATCGGCTTCACCATGAGCCTGTTTGTCGATTCACTGGCCTTTACCGATAGTAATCTATATCAACAAGCTGATAAACTTGCAGTTTTGATCGCTTCTTTCGGTGCCGGCATTGTGGGTTATCTGGTATTACGCATGACCCGAGGCAATCATTAGATCAAGACAACAGAACAGAAATATGCGCCATGAGTACTGTCTGTTGGCATTTTTATTCCAGCTTCGATGTTCAACATATGAAATCAATATCCAAATCTATCTCTCTCGCGTTTGCAATACTTTTTCTCGCCTCATCCTGTGCCACATTAACCGATGATATCGTTATCAGTACACGCTCCAATAGCGAGATTAACTATGATAAATATAAAACCTACGCCTGGGCGGGCAATACACAGATCGTCTTTGACCCCATCGGTCAATGGGAACAACCAACACTCGATACCGATGAAGAAGTCCGTTTTGTCGTTAATCGCGAATTACGTAATCTGGGCATCAATCAGGTAAAAGAAGATCCGGATATACTGGTCACCTGTGCCGCGGGTATCGATATGACATCGATGAAATTGAAAGCAGACCCTGACTCAGACGCACCGGCATTAAGCAATGTACCCAGGGCTGCACTAGCAATAGCGCTCGTCGATACTAAAACCGGGTACACCGTATGGGTTGGCTTTGCCGAAGGGGAAGTGCAGCAACAACAATCCATCGAAAATATCCGCAAACGTATCGATTATGCCATCCACGAAATTTTTAAAAATTACAACGACTAGAGTGATCTAAACGAGAGGAAGTAAATGGGATAACGGCACGACCCGTGTTGGTGAAAGCTTGAACTGGCAGTAACTGCGAAGAATCAAGAGACTGTTTCCGACGCTTAGCAGATATTAAATGATTAAAAGCGATTAACCGCAGAGAAAAACTTTTTATATTTTTTCTTTCGTAGATCGGGCTAGCGAAGTGTAACACGACGGTTACATCGCCTTTTGTCGCGTTACGGCGAAAACCGCCTAACATGACCTGCTTCTGTAATACCGTTAATAAATCTGTGTTTTTCTCTGCGCCTCTGCGGTGAATAATCTTTTGGCTTTATCTTTTACTGAATGTCTGCCTATGGCCGGTAGCTGACCTATTGTTAATAGCGGCTTCTAGCCATACTGGCAGATCAGTATGATCAGGTCTAAGCGGTTACATATTATTCGTATTGGGTTACGTCTTTATTCCACCAGATATCACCATCCGATATATCACCCGTTACATCAGAGGTGCGTCTTGGCCGACCGCTTCTGCAATCGTCACTCAACAGGCGCATACGTGCAGGATTTCTTCTATCGGCCTCGGCTCGCCGTCGATCACGCCAATGCTTGCGCCGCTCTACCGGTTCTAAATTAGCAACGGTGGCTTTTCTGGACATAATAAACACCTCGCAGATGGACATATCAAATGCATGAAAGTATTTATATGAAGCACCCGAACAGTGCCGAAGTCAAGAAAAAGGCGATTGAAGTTTTTTATACTTCAATCGCCCCCACATCTGACTCAGACGAGTCGCTGACTCCTCAGATGAAGAATTAATGCTGCACTTCTTCTCGTTCTACCGTTTCCAGGCGATCATTTAAAATCATGTAATCGCCTCCGGTCTGAAAACGTACCACCGAGAAGCCATGGTCGCTAACCCGTTTCACTTCAACAATTTGGCCCGTGCTTGCAATTTTAGCCTGTGACCCTTTTTGCAGATTCTTAGTATCCATCGCTCTCTCCCATTTATTATTTTTATTTTCAGGTATAGTTATAGCACACTTCTTATAAAGATTTTATAAAAACTCCATAACTTAATGAATTCTATCATTTAACCCGCTTCAATGTTGAGACCCAGTCTGGATTAGGCACCCCGCACCCTAACCGGGTGCTGCGACCAACTTCATTTTCATACCAACTCAGGTGCGACAGGTTAGGCTCCACCTGGTATCCCCACCAGATACCATTCGCATCTTGCGCAATCCAGCACACCCAGTCCGGAATTTCGTTAGAATCTATATCCATATTAACTGACAATAGAAAAAATACAAAGACGATGGGCAGATACCGACCCCCCCAGCCTGTGGGTTCAAAATATATCACAGCTGAAGGCCACAAGCGGCTTAATGATGAACATGATTACCTCTGGAAGAAAAAACGCCCTGAAGTGACTCGTATCCTGTCTGCGGCTGCCGCAGAAGGTGATCGCTCAGAAAATGCCGAATATATCTACCGCAAGAAGGAGTTACGGGAAATCGACGCACGCGTCCGCTTCCTGCGCAAAAGACTCGATGATATGGTCGTTGTCGATCGTATCCCAGCAGACACAGACAAGATCTACTTCGGCGCCTGGGTAACCGTAGAAGACACCGAGGGCAGCGAAAATACCTATCGGATAGTAGGGCCAGATGAATTTGACCCTAAGCTGGGCTATATCAGTATGGACTCACCAATGGGCAAAGCATTACTTGGGCAAACCCTGGATGCAGAGATCAAGATTACCGTAGAAACAAAGGAAGGGCCATTAAAAAAATTGTACATTATTAATGAAATACGATACACGCCCAGTTAAATCAGCACTTTTCATGTCT
>DROB01000441.1 GCA_011321985.1 Gammaproteobacteria bacterium
CCGCCATATCTAAATCTGCCCGATAGTGAACTATGCAATATCTAACCGAGACGGTCTCTTTCGTCAACAGTATCGTCTGGGGTCCACTGATGCTGATCCTTATCCTGGGAACGGGGTTGTATCTGATGGCCGGCCTCTATCTCATGCCGTTACGCCGTATCGGTTACAGCTTTAAACTACTATGGCAAGGCAGACAGACAAGTGGTGAGGGAGACATCGCTCCATTCAACGCATTGATGACTTCTCTGTCAGCCACCATCGGGACCGGGAATATCGCTGGCGTAGCGACCGCTATCTTTTTAGGTGGCCCCGGTGCTCTGTTCTGGATGTGGTGTACCGCACTGGTCGGTATGGCGACCAAATATGCCGAAGCCGTGCTGGCGGTCAAGTACCGCGAGGTCGATGGCTATGGTCACCATATCGGCGGACCCATGTTTTATATAAAGAATGGCTTAAGATCATACTGGGCATGGTTGGGAACCTGTTTCGCTCTGTTTGGTGCTCTTGCGGGGTTCGGTATCGGTAATACGATTCAGGCGAATTCTGTGGCTGATGTGATCAACGATACCTTCGCCATCTCACACATGGCTACCGGATTCATCATAGCGATCCTTGCCGCCCTGGTACTGATAGGTGGTATCGAACGCATCGCCAGCGTCGCGGGCAAGTTGGTGCCACTGATGGCGGTGGCTTATCTCTGTGCGGGCATGCTCATATTGCTCTTGAATATCGAAACATTACCTGGGGCCTTTTCACTGATCTTTACCCATGCTTTTACCCCTGTTGCAGCGACCGGTGGTTTTGCCGGTGCGGCGGTCTGGGCAGCCATCCGGTTTGGTGTCGCCCGTGGCATCTTTTCGAATGAAGCGGGCCTGGGCAGTGCCCCTATCGCCCATGCGGCAGCGGGTACAGATAGTCCGGTCCGACAGGGCAATATCGCCATGTTGGGAACTTTCATCGATACCATCATCATCTGTTCTATCACCGGTCTGGTCATCATTACCTCCGGGGCATGGACCGGCGGTGAAACAGGTGCCAGTCTATCTTCTGCTGCATTCGAGCACTCGCTTCCGGGTTATGGTCGTTATATCGTGACTATCGGATTAAGTGTTTTCGCTTTCACCACCATATTGGGCTGGAGTTTCTACAGCGAAAAATGTGTCGAATACCTGCTGGGTGAAAGAGGTATAAGACCCTTCAGGGTATTATGGATCATCGCTATCCCGATCGGTGCAACCGCAAACCTGGATTTTATGTGGCTGGTAGCAGACACGCTGAATGCATTGATGGCGATTCCTAACCTGATCGCATTGATCCTGTTAAGCCCAGTGGTCTTTAGGTTAACTAAAGATTATTTCGATCAGCAATAACCTTTTGATAGCAACCGTCACCGACTGAAACTGCCATACTGTTTTGTCTATATTTTCTGATTTTTCAGCTCTGCAGGTAGTATTGACCGCGTTATTATTCATGTGGGCAGGTTTTGTTCGCAGCGGACTGGGTTTCGGTGGAGCGGCTCTCGGCCTGCCCTTCATGTTATTCATCTATGACCGGCCGGTCTACTGGTTGCCCATCATCGGTACCCATCTGTTGTTTTTTTCAGCATTAACATTGCGTACTCGTCTGCACCATGTCGACTGGAAGTATCTCAAAACCTCCCTGTTGTATATTTTACCTCCAGCTTTGATCGGTATCCTGGGTTTACTCAATCTGCCTAACCTGTGGGTCGTTACGTTTATCTATGGCATTACTCTGTTCTACGGTTTCATGTGGTTGCTCGATAAAAATATCAGTAGTGGGAATAGCTGGGTCGATAAAACTTTATTGATATTTGGTGGCTACGTTGCTGGCACCTCTCTGACAGGAGCACCATTGATGGTGGCGGTTTATGTTCGTAATGTGGTCCAGGCGCAGCTCCGTAATACCTTATTTGTGCTCTGGTTTATCCTGGTTACCATGAAGATGATTACGTTTGCAGCTCTGGGGGTTGAGCTCCATGTGCTGACAGCGGTTGTTCTGTTACCGGTTGCAGCAGTCGGACATTTTATCGGTCTACGGACACATGAGATGATATTGCGTAATGATGTGCGGTTCAGGCGGGTTGTCGGGGGAATGTTGGTGGTGGTTAGTGGGTTGGCTCTGTGGAAGTTGTATTGATTGTTTTTTTCTTTTGATTTACCCCTCCACCTCTGCAAGCCAGTGAAGGGGGCGGGGTTTCATGGGCCTCCTGGCCCAGCTGTCTGAGCGCCTTTTACAGAGGCGTAGCAGACGTGGCGGCATTCTTTTGGTGACTTTTCTGTTGTTGCAGACAGAAAAGTCACTCACCTGCGGTGCGAGTACCGTAATACCTGAACAACGGAAGAAGTAAACAGAACGAAAGAGAAAGAGAAAAAACCAACCGAAGCACATACCCAATAACAACTATACGAATCCCCCACATTCTGACATAAAATATCATTGATGATACCGAATGATAACAAGAAGAATGATGGCTGACTTTATTCCCGGTCAACGCTGCATCAGTGATGCCGAGCTTCAGATGGGTCTCGGTACTGTCCTGGCAGTAGAACAACGAACCCTCAGTGTCCTCTTTCTGGCTACCGGCGAGACCCGCACCTATGCCAGGGAAACCGCTCCACTGACCCGTGTGTTATTCTCGGTCGGTGATGTCATCACCAGTCATGAAGGAAAAAATCTTACCGTCAACGAGGTGTCAGAAAATCATGGGCTTATCACCTACTCGGGGACTGACAGCAGCGGTGTAGCACATCAGATCGAAGAAGCTGAACTCGATAATTTCATTCAATTGAACCGCCCTTCCGAGCGTTTATTTAATGGCCAGATCGATAAGGACAACTGGTTCGAGTTGCGCTATCAGACATTGCTCCATAAAAATCGCAACGCCAGGTCTGACCTCTATGGC
>DROB01000442.1 GCA_011321985.1 Gammaproteobacteria bacterium
ATGAATTATTCTGACCTGAAACAGGTCGTAGCTGTTGAGAAAAAAGCCTATCCTCATCCCTGGACACCGGGTATTTTCCGTGATTGTTTACGTATCGGTTACAGCGCATGGGTGATGACGCTCGATGATACTGTTATCGGTTATGGCATCATCATGTTGTCACCGGGTGAAGCACATATACTCAACATTTGTATCGATCCAGCGTATCAGGGTAAAGGGCTGGGTCGTCATCTATTGCATCACCTGATTAAGAAGTCAGATCAGACGGATGTCGACATGCTACTGCTCGAGGTGCGACGATCGAATACCGGTGCGCAGGAGCTATATAGGTCAGAGGGGTTTCACGAGCTGGGTGTGCGTAAAGCCTATTATCCCGCTAAAAATGGACGTGAAGACGCTATCATACTGGCGAAGTACCTGAGTAAAAAATAGATCCATAACTGTTTCAGGGAGTTTTTTTGTGATATGAAAAATAAATATTACTCTAAAGCCTTTCTGATATGCCTTTTTAGCTGCGGCTTGATCGCCTGTAATAACGATGCTGGTCAACAGGGAAAAGTAGTACAGGGAGCTCCTCAGACTGAGGTGAAAGACTGGGCGACAACAAGTCTGCCGGATATCTCGCAGCAGCCTGTCAGGTTGCGCGTCGCTAATGTCGTTAATCCTCGTTTCGAGCAGCTGTCAGAAAAACAGATCTCACAGATACTGGTTCGTAGTCAACAGCTGGTGAAGCAATATTTTGATATCGATGTCGAGTTCTCTGAAACAAGAACACTTTCTATAAAAGATGTATTCGGCCATCTCAGTAAAGAAATTATTGCCGAGCGTCAGAAAGAAATCGTCGATATCGATTTCATCGATAAGCAGGTCCGGGAAAATATGCAACAGGCATTGTTTAAAACATTGACGCTCTATCGAGAGAACATGAATAATGTCATCGAGTTCGCACAGCCTTATCTGATCCACCCTGAGGAGAAGCAGAAAAATTTTATAGAGCTGTCCTATGCATTGACGGACACATTGATCTCAAGACTGGGTTACTGGAAGAAACAGGTGGCGAGCGACGGGTATCCTGTGCTGGATTCTAACGGGTATCATCAATGGGTGTGGTGGGATAGCCTGGGTTACGGGAACCTGCCTTATGATGTCGTGATCACCAATCAACTGGTCGCGAGCGCTGAATATTATGGCATGGATGTGCATTCTTCCATCCGTGGTGGTTTGACGGCAGGAACCACGACTTATGATAAAAATACGCAGTTTAATGGTTACGCCTATATCATGGTCTATCCCATGCTCAATGATACCGATCTATTGACTACCCTACGACAGGATGAGAGCTATACCGAGAAACAGATAGTCGATTATTCAGCAGCTTTGCTCAGCCATGAACTCGGGCATCTGTTATTGCATCTGGGACACCCGTTTGGTAATCGTGCCTGCATTATGTCGCCGACAGTGATGCTGAATTATCGGGACTGGTACGGCAACCTCGATGCCAGTCGATGCGCGGTAGGGAGCAGCAAGGATATGCAACCAGGTGCGGTCGAGCTTGAATATAACAGGCGGTGGTAGATTTCTTTTGATCTGAAAAAAGCTCAATCCTTTTCCGATATCGATACGAAGCCTGTATAATTGCGCCGCTATGGCCTATTTAGAAGAAGTAAAACGTCGGCGGACTTTCGCCATCATCTCCCACCCGGATGCGGGCAAGACTACACTGACTGAAAAGCTACTGCTTTTCGGTGGTGCTATTCAGATGGCGGGTACGGTAAAAGGTCGAAAAGCCGCACGTCATGCAACCTCTGACTGGATGGAACTGGAAAAACAAAGGGGGATCTCTGTGACATCGTCAGTGATGCAGTTTCCGCATAAAGATTGCATCATCAATCTACTGGATACACCAGGACACGCTGATTTCTCCGAAGATACCTATCGGACATTAACGGCGGTCGATTCTGCCCTGATGGTCATCGATGCGGCAAAAGGGGTAGAGGAACGCACCATCAAACTGATGGATGTGTGTCGGCTGCGTACTACCCCTATCATCACCTTCGTAAATAAGATGGATCGTGAGGCGCGTGAGCCGATTGATATCCTCGATGAGATCGAAGATATCCTGAATATAAAATGCGCACCGATCACCTGGCCGATCGGCATGGGGAAAAATTTCAGAGGGGTCTTTAATCTGGCCACTGATACCGTGCATTTTTTCAGTGCGACCCATGGTGGAAAAATACAGCAGGGTGATGTGATCAAAGGTCTGGACAATCCTCAACTGGACGAGGTGCTGGGTGGACTGGCGGGAGAGATTCGTGAAGAGATCGAACTGGTAAAAGGAGCCAGCCATGAATTTGATCTGGATGCTTACTTAAAAGGGGAACTGACTCCCGTATTTTTTGGTTCAGGTATCAATAACTTTGGTGTTGCAGAATTACTCGATGCATTGAATGACTTTGCCCCAGCGCCGAAAGGACGAGATACACAGACGCGTGAAGTGAAACCTGAAGAAGATAAATTTACCGGCTTCGTGTTCAAGATACAGGCCAACATGGACCCGGGGCACCGGGACCGTATCGCCTTCGTGCGGATCTGTTCGGGGGCCTATAAAAAAGGCATGAAAGTAAAACATGTGCGGCTGGGAAAAGACATCAAACTTGCCGATGCCGTTACCTTTATGGCATCGGATCGCGAACAGGTCGAAGAGGCCTATACTGGCGATATCATCGGCCTGCATAATCATGGCACCATGCGTATCGGCGATACTTTTACCATGGGAGAAGATCTGGCTTTCACCGGGATACCTAATTTTGCTCCTGAATTATTTCGCCGTGCACAATTGAAAGACCCGTTAAAGATGAAAGCACTGCATAAGGGTTTGATGCAACTGTGTGAAGAAGGGGCAACCCAGCTGTATCGTCCCCTGCATAATAATGACCTTATCCTGGGGGCGGTAGGGGTGTTGCAATTCGAAGTGGTAAAACACCGTCTGATGGCTGAGTACAGCGTTGATTGTAATTTTGAGACAGTCAATGTGACCACCGCTCGCTGGGTCGAATGCGATGATGAAAAAGAACTGAGCAGGTTCAAGAATCGTCAGACCACGAACCTGGCCTTGGATCATGCCGGTGATCTGGCATATATCGCACCGACACGGGTGAATCTGGATATGACCATCGAAAAGTGGCCGGAGATCAGATTCCTCTCGACACGTGAGCATGGTATTTATACGTAATAACTTGTACAGATATAAGCCAAAGTTACTGTTAATCGGAAGGTGGCTAACGGTCATAAGCGGATATACACAAAAAAGTTTTGCCGCGAAGGATGCGAAAAGCGCGAAGAAAAGCTTTTATATTTTGTAGGGTGGCACAGCCCAACCTACAAGAACAATCTTTATATTGGCGGTTTTTTTCGCTATTCGCGTCCTTCGCGGCAAAATGTTTCTAAATCTTTCAGCATCAGCATCAGCTTTGCATCGCGAGCAGACTTTTAATTTCTTGTCACAGCGGTAAATCCGTAGTATTTCTGTGAAAGGATCAAAACTCCGCTTCTTCTATCTCACTATAAGCCTGTGCACCCTGTGGGCCCAGCAGGTCATCGTAACCATACCAGCCTTTATATGCGGTTGTTGTTTTTTTCGTGATAGTGATGACATCACTACTGTCCAGATCTTCATCGAAGGCTTCTCTGGCCGCATCATAGATGAGCATCAGATAATTCAGGTAGGTGTCAACCATATCGTGGTCGCCCGTCGGACCGTGACCCGGGACGTAAACTTTGGCCTTGCTTTCGAGTATGCGGTTGATGGAGGAGATACTGCCCTGAAAGGTGCCATCGGTCATGCGTGGTATGCGTTTTGAGAGGACATTGTCACCCAGGAAGACGACAGATTCTTCGGTGACTTCGATCATGATGTCGGTATGGGTATGAGCGACACCATAGTGATGTATCTTAAAAGTCGTATCTCCGATCTTTATGATATCGCCGTCATTCACCGCATGATCAGGGCCGACGACTCTCGTGCCGCTGCTCGCGCCTTCTGTCATATCATCCATCAATTCGACCCAGCTATCGCCTTCACCATCAGTGATCGCATCCAGCATCTTCTCATGCCCATAGATCACTACTTCAGGATAGGCGGCTTTTATCGCCTGATTCGCTAACCAGTGGTCACCGTGGATATGGGTGTTGAATATAGCAACAACAGCTTGATCACTGACCCGTTTTATCTTGTCGAGCACATGTTCTCCTACCTGTACGGTCGAACCCGGGTCGATGATGACCAGGCCTGCGGAGGTCTTTATCATGCCCGGGTTATTCATAAAGCCCTTATTTTCGGGGTTGGGTAATTCACGCGGGCCATGCATGACCCAGACATTTTTACTTACCTGATCGAATGCGAATGGAAAATCGTCTGCTTGCTCGACCGGGGGACTGGGTTGGGTAACGGCTTTCGTTTTGCCTGAACTGCCTGTTTCACCCGAAGGTGAGCATGCATTCAGTGTGACAAGAAATAAGACCAGAGTAAGGAGCCGGGTTTGTATTATCATAAGTTTCAGGCTCGCTATCATCGAGCTATTGGTTATTTTTAAGTATTGAGGATAAGTAAGGTCATCGCTACGGCGGCAGGCAATGCCTGTAACCATAAGATAGAACGTTTTACTGTGATGGCTCCGTATATGCCAGCAATAATGATGCAGCTGAGGAAAAATACCAGTGCATCAAAGCCACCTGTGCTGACCAGCCCCCACAGCAGGCCAGCGGCCAGAAAACCGTTGTATAAGCCCTGGTTTGCCGCCAGTGAGGCCGATCGTCTGGCGTAGTCATCTTTTAAACCAAAGGTTTTTTTTCCGTAGGGAGTATTCCACAGAAACATTTCTAGCACCAGGAATAACAGGTGTAGAATTATCACGATGGTGATGGCGATGGTTGTTAGTACGTTCATCTATCCTCCAGAGCTCTCATTCGACGATACTATCAAGTTTTTTCCGCATCCTGACATAACCGATTTTATTCAGTTTCCTTATGTTTTTTTCGGGGACTTTCTCTATGTCAGGGTAGCCGGTTATCGCCTGCTCGAGGCTTTTTTCCCGGAGTATATGTAGCATGGGATAGGGTGATCGGTTGCTATAATTACTGGCATCATTATCCATGCTGTCGGCGAAACGGTATAGTGGGTGGAAGCTCGCGAGCTGGTATATACCGGTGTATTTCAGATCTTCTAATATCTGGTTGGCGAGATGCAGCAGGTCGAGATAATTATCGAAATCCTTATAGGCATCAGAAAAGATTAGCAACTGTGTCTCGATATTTTCATGATCATCAAGAAAGGTGAAACAGTCAGCAATCTGCTGCAGATGACGGGTGATGTCTCTGCGGTGCACGACGGTATAATCAATATTGTTCGTGTTGAACGCTGCGGAAGCAAACGGGCAGAGTTGCAGATCGATAACGATCTCGCTCACCCAGTTTTTTGTCTGCTGGATGATGGTCTCGGTGTCGGGAGTCACGATAAACCTGTTATGGTGGTTAGTGCGTATCCAGCTTGGCTAATTCACTTAATATCTGTGTGATCAGTGATTCGCCCTGTACGCCCATGCGTGAACACAGTTTATCGACGTTGCGTTCACCATCGATCATGTCTTTGAGTACCGCGCCCAGATTGGCCAGGTCGCCTCCGGCCCTGGACATCTGTTCGGCCATTGAACCTAACATCGAGAGTGCATTAGGATCGCCGCGGCGTGCTTCGTCGATCAGACGGGCCATCATCGGGGCGGCTTTTGTCGCATCGCCACTCTGCTCACCTTTGGGCAGGGTTTCAGGGTCCTGCAGGCCTCGCAGGATGCTATCAGCAATAACTGCATCTTCTTCATCCAGACCATTGAGCATGGCCTGATCGCGGTTCCCATCAATAATTTTATTGATCACGGTAACCAGGCTCTGCCAGCCATTCTGCGCTGATTGTTGTAATACCTGATCCAGTTGTGGTTTGAATTCCGGGTTCTGTATGGTCTGCACGACTGCCAGAACCAGGCTGGCGTGGGTCTGCAGTATCTGTTCGATCTTTTCAGGTGAGGGCATGATTATTCAGTGGTAAATTTTTCAGGGTAAGAGAATAACGTGATAAACAGGTGTTTTGCAAGCTTGTCTTCAGTGATTTTGTCAGTGGTGATGCGGTCTTTTGTCCCTTCTTGACTCTGATCTCCACGCAGAGCATGGGAATCAGAACATGTCGATGTACGATCCTGCCGCTGATCGTGCAGATACCGACAGTATGACCTGAAACTTCCTCTAACTCAAAGTCTGTTGCCGGCCATAAGTAGACATACGGAAAAACATTTTTTTGCCGCGAAGGACGTGCCCGAGCGAAGCGACAAATACCCCTGGGGTGCGAAAAGCGCGAAGAAAAGCTTAAAAGTAAAATTACTGCTGTCCCGTTAACTTTCTCTTTTGCCACCAGAAAGGGCGGTAGCGTCGGTTCATATG